>MGRM01000006.1:105810-126709 GCA_001798185.1 Deltaproteobacteria bacterium RIFCSPHIGHO2_02_FULL_44_16
AATTGCAGCAGCCTCGATCGGCATTTCGACCACCCGCACCAAAGTCACCGCCTTTGTCATCGGCGCTTTTATCGCTGGTGTCGGCGGTGGGCTCTTTGCCCATTCGTTTACCTATCTTCATACCAATACCTTCAGCGTGATGAAGTCGATCGAATACGTGGTAATGGTCGTCTTAGGAGGAATGGGAAATATTTTCGGCGTTCTTCTCGCAGCCGCTCTTCTCACCATTCTTCCGGAACTGCTTCGCGTTGCGAATGAATACCGAATGATTCTCTACTCCCTCATGCTGATTATCTTGATGATCGTGCGCTCCAAATACAAAGGACGGAGGAAAAAAGAATGAACGATTCTTTTCTTCGCATCGATCGTTGCACCATGCACTTTGGCGGCCTGGCAGCCCTTTCTGATTTTTCTCTGACCTTACATGAACACGAGATTATTGGTATCATTGGTCCCAATGGCGCTGGAAAGACCACTCTCTTCAATTTACTGACCGGCGTTTATCAGCTCACTTCCGGAGCACTCTCTTTTCGTGGCCATGATTTGACTCCGCTCACTCCGCATCGCGTGAATCGTCTCGGCATTGCGAGAACATTTCAAAATATTCGTCTCTTTACTGATCTCACGGTTGAAGACAATGTCCGCATAGCCATGCATCAGAGCGTGCGCTCTTCTCTGGGGGCAGCGAGCATTGGCACGAAGCGTTTTCGTGATGAAGAAAAAAATATTACAGAAAAGGCCGAAGGCCTTTTAGAGCAATTTGGACTTATAGAAAAAAGAAACGCTTTAGCATGTGAGCTCCCCTATGGTTTCCAACGAAAGTTGGAAATGGTGCGTGCTCTTGCGACCTCTCCCAGACTGTTACTGCTCGATGAGCCGGCAGCTGGGATGAATGCAAAAGAAAAACAAGAGCTGATGGAATTGATTCGGAATATTCATCGTGAGAGAAAAATCGCGATTATTCTCATTGAACACGACATGAATGTCGTGATGAAACTCTGTCCACGATTGATTGTACTTGATTACGGAGTGACGATTGCAGAAGGCTCTCCCGAAGAAGTCCGACGTCATCCAAAAGTCATCGAAGCCTATTTAGGAACAAGCCATGTTGAAGATTGAAGAACTTCATGTCCACTACGGATGTATTCACGCACTCAAAGGCGTTTCACTTTCAGTTCACGAAGGGGAAATTGTTGCGATCATTGGATCCAACGGCGCTGGGAAAAGCACCCTTCTCAAAACTATTTCAGGAATTCTCAAAGCTCGCAAAGGGACAATGCAGTATCTAGCATTCGATAGCGATAGACCTCTTTCGAAACTCCATGAATCGGGTGACGTCGGAGGTGCTTCCGGGAGGGTCTCCCGCGATAAGCGGGAGGGCCGGAACACCGCAGACGGCAGGACCCGTGACATTGAAATGTTTCGAAAGAGGTCTATCGATCTCGTGAACCTAGCACCACATCACATTGTCTCGCTTGGCATTTCACAAGCCCCCGAAGGGCGACTTATTTTTCAGAACATGACCGTGCGTGAAAATCTGGCGCTTGGCGCTTATCAACGAAAAGATCGCCAAGGCATTAAAGAAGACGAAGACTTTGTCTTCTCTCTTTTTCCGCGACTCAAGGAACGCCTGGCACAGTCAGGTGGAACACTTTCTGGCGGTGAACAGCAGATGCTTTCCATTGCCCGCGCGCTTATGGCTCGTCCCCGTTTGTTGTTACTTGACGAACCGTCGCTTGGCATTGCACCGACACTCGTCCAACAAATTTTCGCGTGCTTAAAAACCATTAATCAAAAAGGAACAACGATCCTCCTTGTCGAACAAGATTCCTACTTGGCGCTCAAAACATCTCATCGTGCGTACGTGATTGAAACAGGCAATATTGTTCTTGAAGGGAAATCAGCGCAGCTGCTTCATCATCCCGAAGTCAAAAAAGCCTACTTTGGGGAGTAAAAAAGATTGACATAGTAGTGATAGTAATAATAATAAAATACAAATTAATGAGATGAGAGGCGTATATAAATGAAGTGTAAATTTTGTGAATACGAATGGATCACAAAAAAAGAAAGCCCCGTTGCATGTCCGCGATGTAAAAATAGATTCGACCGTCCTGGCCGAACTGTTGGACTGCAGATTGGTGGTTTTGTCGGTCCAGAGGACAAAGTAGGCATGTATATTTCTATGCCTCTTAGTCCAGGAACTGGCGTATCGATTAATCTGGATAGTCAATTTGACAATGTGCTTGAAACAATAATGCCTAAACTCGGTGACATTGAACCAAAAGAAAAACAACTTAAAGTATTCGTTAGAGATACCCTCCATGAAAAAAATAATGAGAGCAAATTGAAAAAAATTCATACTATAGTAATGACTGGTGCAGGCATTGCCAAAATAGTGAACGAAATAGGCCGACTTACAAAGCTTTTGGGATATTGAATTTTATTTCTTCAAGAGGTTACTTGAAAAATCTTAAAGATTATAAGGGGAACACGGTTCGCTTAACTGATGAACGATTAGCTCACATTTTGGAACATCCAGAAATGGCAAATATGGCAACCGCCATTCAGGAAACTTTGTTACACCCTGAAATCATTGTACAATCAAGTAGTGATGAGACAGCGAATTTATATTACAGGTATTACTCAAAAACTATGGTCGGCGAAAAGTATCTCTGTGTCATCGTTAAAGTTCAGAAAGACGATGCATTCATATTGACAGCATATTTGACAGACAAAATTAAGAAAGGAAAAATTTTATGGAAAGCAAATTAATAAAAGTTTGGTTTGATCCTGAAGGAGATTTTTTAGAGGTTATCTTTGAAAATAAACCTGGTTTTTTTAAAGAGACAGATAACGATTTGGTTATGGAAAAAATAGATGAAGATGGAAACATCTTGGGCTTTTCGGTTCAACAAGTAAGTTCCATCAAGAAAAAACCTCTAGAAGCTACGCTACAAGTAGCTTAGCAATTTTTTTGACTCTCTCTCACGCCGCTTCTTCGTCCAAAAGATCGAGGACGACGTGCACATGACGACTCATGGAGGAGATAAATTCTTCCACTTTGGTAATACTTGGAACTGCGCGAGCTTGTTCATATTGCGCATAGGCATTTTTTGTCACACCAAGTCGATCAGCTACTTCCTGAAGACTTAATCCATATTTTGCTCGCTGATTTTTGAGCATCAACGCGAGAAGATATTTATCACCACCGTCATTTTTTGAGCGCAAAATAAATTGATTTTTCTGAAGTGGATTGACGTGTACGGCAAATCCCTTGTGATCCACCATCAACTCCACCGCTTCTTGAATCATAGCTAAGGCATCCTTTTTTGATTTTCCCTGCGTTGAAACCTCAAGCACTGGCACACTCACAGCCCAATACTTCCCTTTCTTCCATACTTTTCCTTCAAATTTAACACACATGGCGCACCTCCTAAGAACCACCAACCACATCGAGTTAAGCCTGCTTCCACAAGCTTCTTTTTCACAAACAGGAGTGTACATATAAATATGTACAACGTCAACAAATGATTTCTTAGGCAAAAATACAAAACCTATTTTTGAGAGGAAAGTTTTGTGGGAATTTAAAAAAATAATCATCAACTTAAACATCAACCTTGCGGAGAGAGGGATTTCCCCTTCGCGCTCTCGCGCTGCGAGGACTTCCTCGGCGACCGTGCGTTTTGCACGGTGCCCGCCTCAGTCGCGACCAGCCCGCCAATAATCTTTGGCGGGCGGTTCTCATCGCCATGCTCACAAATGAAAGAGAACCCTAACAGGGTTCTCTTTCATTTGCGGAGAGAGAGGGATTCGAACCCTCGGTAGAGTTTTAGGCCCTACATCGGTTTAGCAAACCGACGCCTTCAGCCTCTCGGCCATCTCTCCGAAATTTCGCCATGAAAAAATTTCCCCGAAAAACGAAAAACGAAAAACGTGAACGATATAGCGAAATTCGTTCTTCGTTCAGGTAGATCGTTCTCGGGAAAAAACTTCCTATCATCATTCTGCCTTTTGTCCAGCTCGAATCAAAGGAAGATTCTCTCTCGACAAATTTCATCATCATACATACAACACACTTCTCTTGAGGAAACTCTATGCAATCTCTTCTTCTTATTGCCATCGGCATCGTCGTTGGCATCATGAGTGGTCTATGCGGCATTGGTGGTGGAATTCTGGTGGTTCCGGCACTCATCTATTTTTTTCACTACACCCAACATGAAGCGCAAGGGACGTCACTTGCGATGCTTCTTCCTCCGATTGGATTGCTCGCTGTATGGCGCTACTGGCAAGCAGGCCATGTGAAGTTTATTCCTGCACTGCTCCTTGCATCAGCTTTTGCCATTGGAGCTTTTGTTGGCGCTCACTTTGCTGTGAGCATTCCGCAAACAGCCATGCGACGTCTCTTCGGAGCCATGGTCACTGTCATTGGTCTTTATATGACACTTCGCAAATAATTTTAAGACGTGCCCTCTGTAAACCCCTGAGCATAAAATCAGTGTTCTCCTGATAGAGAAGCCTGTTGACACGCTCTTCATGCAAACATATGTCGCATAAAAATAGCTCGGTTTTGGACTCAATTATGTTCTCCATCCTCTCGAAGCAGGACTCGCAACAGGTGCCAGAACACAAGGACTTGTCGATGAATTGATCACAAGCGATCTTCTTCTCTCGTATGGTCTTCTCGATTGGCTCACGTTTGATGTCGATATGCCAATCAACCTTTATCACAACATCGCACCCCTGCTCATTGCGAGTCGTGACAAAGGGGGTGCTTCGGATTTCAACGACCGCTTGTGAAACGATGGAACGTAGGTGTGATTACTGAAGTGATGGGTTCTACTCGTTTTGAAAAATTTTTTAATGACCAAGAGACAACTCCACTTGACGTCAATCTTCTGCTTCGCAAATCTTTTTTAAAAAACAGGCGGCTCATCGCTCAAGTTGGCGCTGGACGCGGTTTAACTGATGGCTAAGGATCTCCCGATGTACGAGTCATGGGAGGAGTTTCTTATACCTTTGATTTCGCGCAATAAAAACCAAAAACAGTCGAAAGAGAAAAGAAGCCGGAGCGCCTGCGACCGCTCCGGGCCAACTCGCACGCATCCCAAGTTTTGCACCGAGAAATCCAACGCTGAAGCACTGAAAAAAAGGATGACAGTCAGTCATAAAAATTTAGAAAAGTTCATCTCCCCAAAGTTTTTGGAGAAATGTTTCCCAATGCAAAGAGATAATATTTTCTTTTTCGGTTTCGATGCGATCCTGCGTGACAAGATAAAAATGCTTGAAGACATTTTCCTCCTGCAACGCATTGAGACCCTTCATATGATGAGGCGAAACTTTGCTCGTTGCCTTGACCTCAATCGCCGTATGATCTGCAATGAGAAAATCGACTTCGAAACCATGGGTAGAGCGCCAAAAAGAAAACGAATCTTTCGTTCGTCGATAGCTTAAGTGTGCCCGAAGTTCCATACCAATAAACTGTTCAAAACTTGTTCCATATAAATTTGAATTTCGATCAAGTGATTTGGTTCCTGCAAGTGTATGCGTCACACCAGGATCGAAAAAATAAAATTTTGCGGTTTGCACCGCTTTTCTTTTTTTCGAAGACGTCCAGGGTTCCAAAAGAAAACCAACGAGCGTATCCTCGAGAAGCGAATAATATTCCCGAACGGTTGAAGGAGGAATCTGCGCATCGCTTCCAATCTGCGTAAAATTAAGTTCCTGCGCATTTGACAGAGCTGCGCTTCTGAGAAACCTTGAAAAAGGCGGAAGCCTTCGAATCAAACCTTCGGCGAGAATTTCCTCTTTGAGATAGGTCTGCACATAGGCATCGAGTTCTTCTTCAGGCTCATCACTTGCGAAAACATGGGGCAACCCTCCATAGCGAAGATAATGATCCAATCGAAAAGAAGGAATTTCCGGAAAACAAAGAGGGAAAAGTTGTGCAGTCCAGGCTCTCCCTGCCAGGAGATTGACATGCCCTCGTTTGAGTTTTCGAGCGCTACTTCCTGTCAAAAGAAAACGAACATGTTTTGATTCGATCAATCGATGAACTTCATCGAGCAGTGCTGGTATCTTTTGAATTTCATCGATGACAACGATTCTCTTTTTTTTCTGTTGAATGAGCGATTCAAGTTCAGTGGGATTGGAAGACAAACGCAGAAAGAGTTCTCCCTTGAGTAAATCAATGATGTGCGCTTCTTTTTCAAGCTGCTCACGAAGAAGATAGGTTTTTCCTGTTGAACGAGGCCCAAAAAGGAAGAATGATTTTTTTCCTAATAAATCCAATAAGTTAAGGATTCGCTGGAATTTCATACCAGCAATTCTATTGCTGATTTTCCGGAAATGCAACAATTCAATTGTGAATAAAAACACCACACTGTGCGATACGTCGATATCATGCCAATTGTTTTAGAACTTTTGGAGATTGAGCAACCTCGCCATCTGGATGGAACAACAGCTTGCCTTCAAGAAAACTGACCAAATTAATATCCACATTCATTTAGTCTTGACCAAATTAATGTCAATGTTAATATGGTCGCAATATGGACCGGCCATTTTATAAAGATTTCATGCGACAATTCCCGTTCCGCCATCAAAAAATGGCATTTGTCACCGGACCGCGCCAAGTGGGAAAAACGACCCTCGCTGAACAGCTCTTGGACTCTTTTGAAGAGGGCCATTACTATAACTGGGATGATCTTGAATTTAAGCGCGTGTGGGCAAAAAATCCCAAGACGCTTATCCCCGAAAAAATTGGAACAAAACCTCTTATTGTTTTTGACGAACTTCATAAAGCTCCTCGCTGGAAATCAACGCTGAAGGGAATCTATGATCTGAGAAAAAATGCAGCTCATATTCTTGTTACCGGAAGCGCAAAGCTTGACGTTTTCAGACGAGGTGGAGACAGTCTTTTGGGTCGGTATTTTCTTCTCCATCTTCATCCTTTTTCAGTTGGTGAAATCAATGGAACGACGCTTACACATCCTGATGAACTTCCAGAAAAATTAGAAAAGAAAGTATCATCCTTGAAAAAAATATCTGATCGTCTTTTTCAATTTGGGGGTTTCCCTGAAGTTTATCTCAAAGCAGACAAAGAAATCTGGAATCTCTGGAAAAGGACTCGACTGGAACGTCTGGTGCGCGAAGATCTTTTGACACTTGCACAGACACACGAATTATCGCTTGTCGAAACCTATGCCACGCTTCTTCCAGAACGAGTTGGATCTCCTTTTTCGCTCCAATCAATTGCTGAAGAACTTCAACTCAACCATCCCACCGCAAAACGTTGGCTCAATTGGCTGATACAACTTTTTTATATCTATTCCATTCCTCCCTATTCAAAACGACTTGAACGAGCATTGAAAAAACAACCAAAAATTTATCTCTGGGATTGGTCAGAAGTAGAAGATGAATGCGCTCGGTTTGAAAACATGGTTGCTTCGCATATTCTCAAAGCATGTCATTTTTGGACCGATAGCGGAAAAGGAACGTTTGAACTTTTTTATGTGCGCGACAAAGAAAAACGTGAAGTTGATTTACTTGTGGTTCGTGATCGAAAACCATGGATGATGGTCGAATGTAAACTTTCAAATGAATCGATCGCTTCTGACCTTATCTCTTTTTCCAAACTTCTTCAGCCTTCACTCACATTGCAAGTAATCAACGCTTCGAATATCCATGAACGTTTTGATATTGAAAAAGGAAGAAAAGGGTATCTCATGAGTGCTGATACCTTCCTCACATGGTTTTAAGATCAAGGAATCACTGGGATAAAACTATCTCGTGGAAGACGAAAGGCGGCAAAAGAAAGTGACGTAGCATCTCCCTTTGTTCGATTCTCCGCTTTATAAAAAATTAAATTACCTCCTTCTTGAGGAGCACCAACACCGGGTGTCCAAAGAATGCGAACTTCCGGTTTAAGACCTTCATAATCTCCTGGTGATGGACCATTTTGATAACGCGATGTTGTAAAGTGACTATGAAAATTGAGATAGCGTTCTGGTCCATCTCCATATTTCTGATCTGTGTAGAAAAGAGGATCGACTCCTTCAAATCTGGAAAAATATTTTTCAGCACCGCTTTGTCGAAGAACATGCGTCGACATTTGCCCCTCTCCGCCATAAGCTACACCTCGCCCCATTCGCATATAAGCAATAGACCCGCTGATACTCGCGGCCGGAATAAAATCTTTTAAAATGATTCGGTCTCCTTGTTGTTCATACTCAAAATAACCGCTCGTTTCAATTGAGAGGTCCTTACTTTGCTCTCTTGCCCATGTTTCCATTTTTTGAAGCGTTCCTCGATCAACAATATATTCCTTTCCTTCAAAAGGAATTGCCACTTCTCCGCCCACCGTTGATTTAAATGTTTGATGAAATGCTTGTGC
This sequence comes from Deltaproteobacteria bacterium RIFCSPHIGHO2_02_FULL_44_16, assembly GCA_001798185.1. Lineage (NCBI taxonomy): Bacteria > Deltaproteobacteria > Deltaproteobacteria bacterium RIFCSPHIGHO2_02_FULL_44_16. The sequence continues at coordinate 114,200 of MGRM01000006.1, forward strand.
TTCTGCGGGTGTCGCTGCAATGCGATTCCAAAGCTTTGCTGGATCCATGGATTCACTCAGAGAATGATAAAATTCATCAACCTGCGAAATTTTTTGCTTTAATTCTTCTGCGGGATTTGTCTGTTCATATTTTTGCGGAGATTTTGGCTCTCCTGCGTGCACAATTCTTATTTTCGGCTTTTGTTTTGGTTGTGGATCAAAAGTTTCCATATCAGCGAGAAAACGTTGTTGAACATCCTCTGGCCATGAAGCGATTATCGCTGCTTGCGAAGCAAGTTCATTACCGAACGCCGTGCGAATATTCTCTCGCCCTCTCTCAACTTTTACTGGATCAGCATGCACAGGACGAGGAGCTGCTCGAGGAATCTCAATGCCCAACACTTCTATATATTTCCGCACAAGAGCATTGTAGGCATCTTTATCGGAAGTAAGAGAGCCAGGATCATCAAAGAGTTTGCGGAAAGGATCAGCACGAAAATCGCAAAGTTGTTCTTCAAAAGGACGGTCGAGTATAAATCCATGAGTCGCAGCTTCTTCAATTGGAATGAGAACGAGCCGATCATAACTTTCACCAAACTGCTGGCCATTGATATCGACGAGATAAAATCGATTACCAAGTCTTACGGCCGTCACGGCATGTGGAAATGAACCACCTTCATGAAGACGATCAACACCAAGCACAAATGCTTTCATTCCCTTTCGCTGAAAGAGAGCGACAAGACCTCGAGAAGCCAAACCACAATGAGCATTGTTTTCATCTCCGTTATAGACATGCCGTTCAGCACGACGATAGGCTTCGAGAAATGCACGAAGCGCTGCAACAGCATCAGCTTCCGAAAGACCAGTAAGATTCAATTCCGGAAAATGATCGGTTCCGGAACGAAGCACTCTTTCCAGGAGTTCTTGTCGACGAACTACGTCACGTGGAGAAAAATCGTATCCATCATCATGCGAACGAAAATCATCAGTCCGAAGCTCTCCGCTCAGCGCTGGATACTGTTGTTCTACAAGTGCCATTGCTGTAGCAATTGCTTCAGCGTTTTCTACATATTCTCCATTTCGAGCCCACGTTTCTGTCAGCTCACGAACACGCATTGAATCGACATCATACATACCGTGCGAGTGAGAACCATCCCACGTGCTTGCTTCAACAACACGATGTGTACGCAGTGTATCGGGAAGATAAGACGCTGCATGATAACCAAGACGAAACATGAGATAGACTTCGAGCGTTCGACCATCATAGGCTCGCTGTGCAATCGCATTCCAAAGTGCGTAGGCTTCCTGTGCTGTTGTCACCTCGAATTGTTGAGCTTTTGCTTCAGCGAGAAGATGTTCCCCAATTGCTTGTCTTACTTCCTCTGTAGGACGATCTTGTGGATCAGCCCGTTCTCGACCGGGATAATTGATTGCCATAGTTTCAAGCATTCTCTGTAATGTTTCGAGTGGATGTTGATTGGCTTGATTTCCAATAATGAAAGTTCCTTGTGGAGGCCGCAAATCTTCAGGACGAACCTTCCCACCATTTCCTTCTCCGCCTCCCTTTTCTCCTTCACTCATCATGGTTCCACGCGGAAGACTCATATGAGGGACACCATCAGCACAGATAATTCCGATGCCAGGAATGTCATAGATCGGATCTTCGCCTTTAAGGGTTGCAAGGGCATGTTGAATACTCGCAAGTTCGCCAATAGCTTTTTTGTAAGCTGTTTTTGGTATCTCCCCTAATCTATAGGCTTTATACGCTTGTTCCGTCAGTTGCTTCACGACGTCGAGTTTGATTTCAGCGACTTTAATCAAGGCAGCATCACGCGTAACCATATTTCCTGTACCAATCGCGAGTTTGAGTTGTGTGAGCGCCACCCCCGCTTCACCGAGAGCTCGTCCAAATCCAGACACATGAGGAGTGAGACCCACAAGTCCTTCAAACATTTGAATGACACCAAAACCAGCCCACTCAACACCAAGACCTCCAATTTTGTTCGTCATCGCTGCTGGAATTTTTAATGCCGGCGAATGTTTTGCGAGTTTCTCAAGAGCTTTTCCAGCTGTGCCTCCCCAACCTTTCATGAGAAGACCAAGACCACCAAGCATCAGATAGGAACGAAGAAGTCCTTTGGCCGTAAGATATTCACCGCCACCAATGAGAAGTGCATGAAAGAAATCTCCAGCCGCCCAAAAAAGCGTCGCATTCGTTGCAAAGCCAGCTGCTTTGGCTGCCATCGCAGCACGAAGAGTAATGCTTGCTCCATTCGCCAGTCGAAGTGCTGCAAGTCCTTCGACATATGCTCCGGCAGGACCGCTCACCATGCCTGCCATGGCCATGGTTGTCGCTGCTTGCCCTCCTTCACGAAGAGTTGCCGCATACGAAGTGTCATCCCATTCGAAAAAAGTTCCATGCCCGAAATATTCTCGGTAAAGAAACTGTGCTTGATTTCGTGTCGTTGCATTTTCTGATTTCAACAGTGCGAGGATGTTCGCAAAAATCGTCTGCGCAGGAAAACCATTCATCGATCCCTGATGTCGTTCACCACGGAGCCGCTCCGTAAATGACAAAAGTTTTGCTTCTCTCTCTGATGTATTTTCAAGTTTTGAAAAGGCGATAGCCTCGTCGACATCTTTTCGAAATGTTCGCCAGAGTTGTTCGCGCAAGCTTTTCCCGGTGAACTTTACATCGCCTCGAAAAGTCCATGCGGTGAGCGTTGTATATTCCCCAAATCGTGCAAATGCTTCATCAAGCGTATGTACTCGTCGCGTCATAAGTGCACGGCTCATTTCGTCAAGCGCGCGATTTGTGTTTGCAATAGCACGATCGATATCAGCTCGCGCCTGTTCTACTTGCGATGCAATGGTGAGTGCATTGTCGTGTAAACTTTCTTTTTCAAGCAGAAGGCGTTCAGTTGCAATGCGACGAAGAAGTTCAAGTGCTGCAATATGTGGCTGAACTTCTTCAAATCTCGCTTCTTCATGCTGCAGACGCGATATCTGCAATGCAAGCTTCACGGCTTCATCGTTCCAAACTGATTCTGGAGAAAGAGATGCAAGTGTCGCCTCTGCTTCTGCAAAACGGCCGCGAAAGAAATCGGCGCGTGCGAGAGCAAATTTCGCTCCATCCCGATCTCCCAGCTGATCCCAAAGACGCGCTCCGTGTTCGAGGAGCATCGCTGTTTCTTCTTCGCGATGCTCAAGTATCAAAAACGGAATCAGGTCTTCGATCATCTCCAGGAGAAACCGCGGAGAAAATCTCGATTCATGGGAGGCAAGGAGTTGAATAATCTGATTGGTCACCGGCAATAAACCATTCTCGCCGCCATAACCTTCAATGCAGAGAAATCGCGGGACTGCAGATGCAGAAGGAGAAGCACTTTTGGCAACTGTTCCCGTTGCTGTTCCATTTCCAAACGTAGAAACACTGGTGCCATGCGTAGTGGTTGTCGAACTCTGCGCTAAAAAAGAGTTCTCTTGGCACACGCCCATAAATGACGAGCGACTGCCAGTCGCCCCTACTTCTGTTTTAACTTTTTTTGGAAAAATTCCAGCCATCTGATTCCCCCATGGAATATCTTCATATTATCGGCAACAGATGAGGGCAAAGTTTCGGCTTGTGCTTCGAAAGAAAAATTGTTAAAAACTAATAAATTTCAATAGGTTAAGATGAAAACACTTCTTTTTTTGCATGGCCTTGATGGATCAAAGGTTAATTTCAAGTATCTCGAAAAAGAGCTTCAAGGCGATTTTCAGATCATCAATTTTGATCTTATCGGTTTTGGCGACGAGCAGCATGCGCAAGGAACATATGATCTCGATTGTTTTTTAGAGTTTATCGAGAAAAAAACAGAAAATATTTCAAAACCATTCACGATTGTTGCTCATTCTTTTGGAGGAATTCTCGCCAAAGAATTCACCCGAAAACACGCGCAGCGTGTAGAGAAAGTTTTTTTGATGGGATATCCGCTTGCGGATACGGAAGTGCTTCTCAAAAAAACAATTAACAAAATGTTCGCGCACAATGCGCTCTTTGGAAAAATTTTGTGTGAAACAAAAATTGTGTGGAAATATTTTCTCTTCCCTTTTTTCTTTCTCTTTTGGAGAAAATATTTTGGTAGCGTTCAAGCCTATTTTCAGCATAGCTACACATCAGAAAGTAAAACACTTCAACAGATTGTCTTACAAGATCGATGTGAGACGCTTCTCATGATCAAAGAAAAGTGTGCGCTCATTTTTGGTGAAGAAGATCCTTTGTTTGAGAAAAAATTTGCTTCGCAATTTCATCTTTACGTCATCAAAGGAATGGGCCATCTTTTCTTTGGCCATGAACAAAAAATAGCAACAATCATCAAAAATAATTCTTTATGACACATTCCACACCTCTTTTTCTTCGACGTATCGGCATTTTCGCAGGACCATTGCTGGCACTCTTCTTTTATTTTTTCCTTCTTTCTTCAACAACACTCTCACATGCCGGACTCCTCACAGCCTCGATCGCAATCCTCATGGCTCTCTGGTGGATGACAGAAGCAATTCCCATCGCGGCAACTGCGTTGCTTCCACTTCTTCTCTTTCCTCTTTTCGGCGTCCTCGATGCGAAAGAGACAAGTAGTCCTTACGCACATCGACTCATCTTTCTTTTTCTCGGTGGATTTCTCCTCGCGGCAAGCATGCAGCGCTGCAATCTTCATCGGCGCCTGGCGCTCATCGTTCTGAAAATGGTGGGAGATCGACCAATATGGCTCATTGGCGGATTTATGTTTGTGACAGCAAGTATCAGTTTATTTGTTTCGAACACTGCAACGGTCATGATGCTTCTTCCGATTGCAATCAGTATTGCAAAGCACCTTGAAGAAAAACTTTCTCACGAAGAGAGACAACAATTTTCAACCTGTCTCATGTTGGGACTCGCCTATTCAGCCTCCATTGGCGGAGTGGGATCACTTATTGGAACTCCTCCCAATGCGCTCTTCGCCGCCTTTCTCCAAAATGAATTTGGAATTACGATTTCTTTTCGTGAGTGGCTAAAATTTGGACTCCCCATTGTTCTCCTCTTTCTCCCTTTGACCTGGCTCCTGCTCACAAAAATTATTTTTCCTGTACATACAAAACATCTTCCTCAAGCTTGTGAAATATTCGAACAAGAATTGACTCTTCTTGGAAAGGTAAGTCGTGCAGAATGGTTCGTGATGATTATTTTTACTCTTACCGCTCTTGGCTGGATGTTCTCTCCACTGCTTTCGAAAATGTTTTCGATAAAGCTCGACGACACAAGCATTGCCATCGCGGCTTCTCTTCTTCTCTTTCTGATTCCCGGAGACAAAGAAGGAGATCGATTACTCACCTGGAATGATACGACCTCAATCCCCTGGGGAGTTCTCATTCTCTTTGGTGGAGGTTTGAGCCTTGCTCATGCTCTCAGCGTGCATGGAGTCACGGATGTGATCGGAAAAGAACTGTTTGTACTCAAAGATGCGCATCCTTTTGTGCTCGTGCTTTCTGTCACGACGATCGTTGTCTTCCTCTCAGAAATCACCAGTAACACCGCTATTGCCGCAACATTTCTCCCGGTCCTCGGCGCCATTGCAAAAGGGATTGGGATTGATCCGTTTCTCTTTCTTTTTCCAGCGACCATTGGAATCAGCTATGCCTTTATGATGCCGGTGGGAACACCGCCAAATGCCCTCATCTTTTCTTCCGAGCGTGTTTCGATGTCACACATGATCAAAGCAGGATTTCTCTTGAATTTGATTTCTATCATCTTTATCTCTCTCTATTCCTATTTCATCGTTCCATTGTTGCGGATTGTTTTTTAAAGGAGGGGTCATGCCATCATTTGATATTGTTTCAGAATTGAATCTTCAAGAAATGGATAACGCGATCAATCAAGCCACCAAAGAACTTGTAACTCGTTACGATTTCCGCGGAAGTAAAAGCAAAATCGAGTGGGATAAGAAGATCCTCAAACTCATTGCTGACGATGACTTTAGAATGAAAGCGATCATCGATATTGTTCAAAGTAAAATCGTGAAACGAAATATTGATATTCGATCCCTTGAATTTGGGAAAATTGAACCGGGCGCTGACGGCATGGTGAAGTGTGAAGTGAAACTGAAACAAGGAGTGCCAACAGAAAAAGCGAAAGAAATGGTAAAAGATATCAAGACAACGAAATTAAGTGTCCAAGCTCAAATCCAGGAAAATCAAGTACGCGTTTCCGGAAAAAAGAGAGATGATCTGCAACAAGTGATCGCTTTTGTTCGCAGCAAAAACTACGAACTCCCCCTGCAATTTATTAATTTTCGGGATTAGCCGAAAATTTAGTTCAGCAGCATTTCCATAATACGAATCGAGGCAAGATTCCCTCGTCGTTTGATTTCATTCCAATCGGTATAAGGTTTTTGAAGAGATTTATAGTGGCTCAAATCCGTTTGCGTCAAATCCCAAGGTTTTGGTTCTGCTAATTGGATTGCAAGTTGCCGCAGCATTGATTCCTCATTTTCTTGCGGATAAAAATCGTCTAGGTTCACAAGAGCTTGTAATGATTTTTCAACACCGAGATGATCAAAGAGAGCAATGAAATCGATAAAATCGCGCGTAGCATTTCGCTTCACGATTAAATATGCCTTGCGCAATATTTCATCCATCGATCCTTTTTTCATGAAAAATCTCCCTGAAGTTGTTTGAGCATTCTCTTCCAGAGAGGTGTGACGCCATAGATATGGGTCCTCTCGAGAACTTTTTTGAGTGCGACCGATTCAACACCAAAAGGACGATCGGCAATGAGACGACGAAGTTCTTTCCAGGCATTGACATTTCCGTACAAGAGCACTTCTTCGACATATACAGGGTCACTAAAACGCCCTTCATCGAGACGCACGCTGGGTAATGAAATATCTCTTTTCCCTTGAGTTTGCCATCGTTTGAGCGCTGCTTGTCGTGCAATATGCTGCCGTTGTGAAGAAGAAAGAGTTTGTGCTCTCTTCTTTCCCCCTTTCGCTCCCCATTTTTGAAATGAGGCAAGATTTTTCTTTAAACCTGCTTTCATAGCGTTATTCTATGCTTAGGGGGTAAGCATTGTCAAGGGTGGGAAAGTCAAATAACGCATTACTCAATGTATTCTCTTTTAAACTTTTCCAAAAATCCTATTTCTCGCATCACCTCTATTTCGCTCGTTGTATAGGTTCTTGGCTCGCCAAAAAATTTGACCTCAAAGGAAACCATGCTTTTGCCGTCACCATCTCCTGTGAAACTTATAGAATGTTCTTTGATGGGAATCGGGGAGAGATCACTCCGACGCAATTTATCGTCATTGTCTCGTGCGCGAACAGATTCTGAATCTCCAGTTCCACGAATTTTGACTTTTATGTATTTGATTACATTTCCTGGAGATCCTTGTATTTCCGCAAAAGTAACCTCGCCACTCGAAGCAGTCGCTGCTCTATCTGGCAAAACATATAATGAAACTCCTTTTTTGATTTCAGCAACGAAAACACGACCGTGGTCATCTGATCGAATTTGCATAAATTTGATGTCTTGGAGTTTTCCCAACATACGCCCTAAATCAATTGCATTCACCTCACTTCCAAAACGATCATAGAGTCGATTTTTGCGTGGATTATGTATTTCGTGATTATGACCGGGGCCATGATCTGAACTAAAACGTGTATCCATATAAGAACCATCGGTATCCACTGGTTCATCGTCCCATCTTATCTCGCCAGACAAGTAATCTTTGTGGTGCGAAACACCATTTTCTTTTTCTTCACAATAAGTCGCATCCTGAATAAAAAGACCTTTGGGAAGTGCCTGTTCCATCTTTTGTTGGATGTCAGAGGGCATTGAGAAACATGGAACATCACGTTTTAGCTTTGTCATAGAGCCTCTTTCTTTAGTTATTTCCATTATCGGCATGACACAGGCAAGAGTTGCTGAAGAATTTTTGACTCACAATCCCATCTTTTGAAGAACTAATTGCCACGGCATAATGGAGATGTGTTCGATTTTTTTTTCGACGGTTCCGGTATAAGCAACCAGCGCCTCATGTTTTTTATGAAAAAATTCCGAAAAACTAAAATGTCCCCGAATATCATGTTTTCCAACATGTGAAGAAGATTTCAGTTCAAGAGCCCATACCGTTCCATCGAACTCAACAATGAAATCGACTTCTGCTCCATGTTCAGTTCGATACGTCGAGATGCGGATATCTTTATCTTGTGCGTAAGCGCTTGAAGTAAGCTGTTGGAAAAAAAGATGTTCAAAGAGGCGTCCTTTACGATCATCTGAAGCTTCAAAATTTCCTACAAGCGAATTGAGAACACCCGTATCAAAAAAATAAAATTTTGGATGTTGGATAAGTCGCTTTCGATGACTTTTTGAGAATGCTGCGCATCGGTGAACAACAAGCGTATCTTCGAGCACTTCAAAATAGCGTATTGCTGATTGTCGAGAAATTCCGGCTTCGGAAGCAAGCTTACTTATATCCAAAAAATCGCCAGAACACTGCGCGCAGAGAAAAAGAAAACGGGAAAAACCTTCCAGATTTTGCGTCAGCGCTTCTGCCTGAATCTCTTCTTTCAAATAAACAGCTCCATAAGAACGGAGCGTTTTGACACGCTCTTCTTTTGTCTCCTCAGTAAAAATTCCTGGCAAGAGCCCTGTCTCCAAGGCTTGTTGCAAAGGACATCGATAGTTCAGCTCTTTTGCTGTAAGCGGTCCCAAAAAATAAGTGTGAAGCCGACCTGGTAGAAGGTTTGCTTTGCCTCGCTTGAGTTTTCGGGCGCTTGACCCGGTAAGATAAAATTTTGGCGGCTTTGAACTGTTATCGAGAATATCCTGAATGGTATTCAAAAGACTTGGTAAACGTTGCACTTCATCGATAAATACGGTCGAGGGACGCGTTGCCAAGAGCCGGCTTTCAAGCTCTCCGGGATTTCGCGCAAAATCGAGATGCGTTTGTTCATTGGCCAGATTAAGACTCAATTCGGGTTCAAGTTCTTTGATAAGTGTTGATTTCCCGGTTTGACGAGGTCCTAAAAGAAGAAGACTTTTTTTGCCTTTGTGGAGCAGTTTTGAGAGAGTTCGTGAAATCATAGTGTGGGCATTTTACCGCGTAAAATGCCCACACGTCAACAATTTCGTTACACAAACCTCGGATCAATCGTCACTTCGCCTTTGAGAGACCTGCTAATGAGGCAGTATTTGTGGGCTTTTTCGAGGAGTTCTTCAGCTTTGACTTGATGTTCTGTGGGAGCTTTCAGTTCCGGTCGAACGATAAAACGACTAAAAGATGAAAGTCCTCCTCCTTCCTCGGTGAGAATACCTTCAATCGGAACACGCACGATCTCTACTGGTATTTTTACTTTTTCTACGAGCGCCTGAAACGTCAGCATCAGACAGGAAGCAAGCGCGCCAAGCAGATATTCTTTGGATGTCCAGAGACTTGGATCACCACCATAGGCGGTCGATGCTGTAAAGAGTTGAGGCGACAAACCTTTGGGCGTAAGCCTTCCACTTTTTTCGCCTGTGATCACAAGTTCAAGATGATAGGTATGTTCCTTTGTCATGATTTCTTTTGTCGACTTCCCAGGTCGCGATCCAACAAGAGAAGGCCGTTTTTGTCATTTCCCACAAATTTTAATTTCTGCACAATTTCTTCCGCATTCATCTCTTCTTCCACTTGTTCCGTAATAAACCACTGAAGCATAATGCGGCTCGGGTAATCTTTCAGTTTTTCTGCTTGTTCATAGAGTTTGTTGATTTGAGTCGACACTTTTTTCTCATGCGCAAGAGCATCTGAAAACATCTCAATGATAGAAGAAAAAGAGTGCGCCGGTTTTTTCATCGCTTCAAGTTCAACACGGCCGCCGCGTTCGATAATGTAATCATAGAGCTTCATCGCATGTTCGCGCTCTTCTCCTGCTTGCATGCGCATCCAATTGGCGAAACCTTTAAAATTTAAACTGTGACAGTAGGCTGACATCGAAAGATAGAGATATGAGGCAAAAAGTTCTTCTTCGATTTGAGTATTCAGCGCTGATTCCATTTGTTTGGGTAACATAGTCATCTCCTTGTTTCTAATTGTTTTTACCAAACTGACTGCGCATTTTCTCTCGGGGTACAGACGCTGCGGTTATGCTCCTCGCGTCTTCTTCTTCGGTCAGCGCGATTTATTTATGGCATCGACGCGCTTCCCTCAGATGCCCCCTGCGAGAAAATCCTTGTCAGTTTGAAATCAATAACTTTCACAAAAGTGGGTCTAACATCTTGATAAAAACAACGCAACATTGCTCACAGCTTCCACGACCTTGGAATTTCAAAGAAAGCTTCATCGGGAACCCCTCTCTCACGAAGAAATAAAAGCAGTTGTCGGACATGGTGATTTGTGCAGGGAAACATGCTGTCGCCATCCGCATCGTGAATGAAACAGTGATAGATCATGCGTGTCGGTCGATTGGTCAATCAAAAAGGAAAAAAAAGAAAAGGAAAAGGGGTCAAGACTTGACCCCACGATTTTTTCTCCCGTCATTAAAAAATATTCCGTTTAAGGTATCATCAAAAATGGTTTTGACATCACCCATTTTACGCGTAAAATGGGTCACCATGAGTCCGATTCACGATCATTCTCGAACGATCGAAAAATATTGGAATACTCCCGAATGGCTGGGAAATCGCATGCTTTTTTTGTCGGGTCCGCGTCAGGTGGGCAAGACGACACTCGTCACGGCGAAGTTATGTACAGAAAAGAAGGCCTATTTTAACTGGGATGACCGCAGCGTTCGGCTTCTTTATCAGAAAAATCCCGGTTTTCTCGAGGGAATCAAGGCCAAATGGATCTGCTTTGATGAAATTCATAAGCGACCAAAATGGAAAGATATTCTCAAGGGCATCTACGATGTTTACAAAGATCACTATCGGTTCGTCGTGACGGGAAGCGCGCAACTTGAAACCTTTCGAAAAAGCGGGGACTCCCTTGTGGGGCGCTACTTTCATACGCACCTGTTCCCGTTGAATCTTGCTGATTTCCACAAGCAGGATTTTCACCTCCCAAAAGAAGCTGAGGCGCTTCTCCATCATGCCGCCGACAAGAAAGACTCTTCCTCTCTTCAGGATTTACTCAGCCTCGGCGGATTTCCAGAACCTTTTTTTGCAGGTTCGGAAACTTTTTGGAAACGTTGGTCCGCAAATCATCGCGATCTGATTATTGGAGAGGATCTGCGGGACCTTACGCGTATTGTCGAGGTCGACAAAATTGAAGCCCTCGTTGAAATGTTGGCGCCTTCCGTTGGCAACCCTTTGAGTTATCGTAATCTTGCAAACGATCTAGAGACAACACACGGAAGCATCCGACGTTGGCTCGAGATGCTGAGTCGCCTGCAGCTTATCTTTTCTGTTCCACCCTATTCGAAAAAAATACGCAGAGGCTATAAGGTTGAAAAGAAATGGTATTACGTGGACTGGCGGGGAGCTGAAAAAGATCGCTTCGAAAACTATGTTGCTGCGTCACTTCTTCGCGCCACAACGCTCTTCACAGATCGTTTTGGTGAAAAAATGTCGCTTCATTTTATTCGCACGCATGACGGCGCCGAAGTTGACTTTCTCATCTGTCGAGAAAAGAAACCATGGCTTCTCATCGAAGCAAAAGAAGGATCCCCCGATATTTCTTCCGCTGTCTATCGTTTCTCATACGAATTGGGGATTCCTTGCGCTGTGGTAACGCCAAAACCACATATTTTTAGAAAAGCCGTTGGAAAAGAGGGACAGAACATTTACTGCATGTCGTGGTCAAAACTGGGACAGGTCCTTCCGTAGATACCCACGCGCAAGCGCGTGGCACTTGAACATCACGCGCTTCGCGCGCAACAGCCGCATTCACCAATGCCCAAGGGCATGGTCCTCTGCGCGCGGGGTGGAGTTCAGATGGGGGTTGTCAGGGGGAGAGCAGGATCTCCCCCCTGACGTTAGCGAGCGTCGGGTTCACCCCGCGCGAGCGAATAGAACAGACGTCAAAAAAAGTGGCGGTTCCCATCACTTATCTTTGCATGGATCTCGACGGTGTCACCGCCATCAGCGATTATCACTATCACCCACAGAAAACTGCAAAAGCAATTGATATGGTTCCTTCGGAAATGGATTTTTTCTTTTGGATTCAGAGCGTTGTACTCCTCAATCAGCGTGGATATAGAGAAACCTATGATGGTCGTGTGATCACACCGATCGGGATGTTCATCGTCACGCCAAATTGCAACCTCCTTCGGGAAAATCCAAAACGTTTCCGTGAACTCGTTCTTTCACGCGATTATGATGATCTTCGTCTGAAACTCTTTCGAAGTGGATTTTCCTCAACAACGCTCACTACCTACCTCAACGCTGTCAACACAGAAGCCATGAACATAACTTTTATTCCTCAAACAAAAGAACAAAAGAAAGACAAAAGGGTCAAGTCTTGACTTTTCATTTGTTCAAAATGTGAGGTCCAATCAAGGTACATAGGTAACAAACAATACAAGGCACATCGGTAAC
>MGRM01000007.1 GCA_001798185.1 Deltaproteobacteria bacterium RIFCSPHIGHO2_02_FULL_44_16
TGAGACGCTTTTAGAAACAAAAACCGCTTTTGTGAAACACATCCACCACAAAACTTTCGCCTATCATATCTGACATCTTGTTTTGCGCGGGCTATAGGCCAGAGGTTTAAAGATATAGAAGGAATCATGCACTACATTCCAGAAGCGACGAAAGAACAAGTAAATGCCATGCTCAAAAGGTTTGGTGCGTTCCAGGAAATCGATCGAAGGACTATGAGCGACGCATTGAAAGATTGAAGGTTAAGGAGAAAGGGATCAAGTCTTGGCCCTTTCCTTTTGAAGAGTGAGAGATTTTTTCAGAAACTCATAAGAAAGCTTCCGTTCCTGGATGTGCCAGCGAGAAAGCGGAGATCACCTGCTCAATGACAAATCCCTCCCAACTGCTTCCGCGTTTGGGATGGTTTTCAAGGTCGTCCTGATCGTGAATCCCCAGAAAATAATGTAAAAGACCTGAATCGCGAATATAGATTTTTTGGCTTTTGACGAATCTTTTCCCAGTGTTAACGAAATACCCTTTATCAGCTTATTTTTTCTCAACATGCATTTCTAAAGTGAGAAATTTACCCTTTTGAGATCGCAAGCGCTCCTTTCTGGGTAGTTATAGATCAATAAAATCAATACTTTATGTTTTCATCCTTTTGACATGATCATGGCATGGATTCTGCACAAAAGGAAGGTGCGTAGTTCATACTATTGGGGGAGCTATGAAACCAACAATGCAGAAACATCTTCAGGATCATGACGTCACGCGCAAAGAGACTCAGCGCATCGCAGGAGCGATGCCAAAGGCAAAACCTGCGAGCATGCCAGTCGACACCCGACTTGCGGTCTTTAAGGATCGACTCACCTATACCTTTATTCTCGACAGTGAAGTGGCCTCGATCCATTTCGATCGAAATCGAGGAGAAATTTTTTATAAAGGCCATAATATTATCAATCTCGAACTGAGCGAGAATCAAAAGAAGGTCTTAAAGAGCTTTCTCATGGTTTTAGAGGGGGATGCGAAGGGAAAAGAATTTTTGAATGCATATTCCGCAACTTTAGAGCGCTCTTTAGCCGATAAACAGAAAGTGGGGGAATAGGGAGAAGCATGTCCGATCGTTTACGAAGACTTGGGTTGTTTCGCCGCAAAGGCATTTTCGAATCCGAATCTTCTGAGGCCACCCCTTTTCGAGTTGATCCAAAACTTCCTTTTGATTCCGAACATGACGAACGCTGGACCTATGAAGAGGGACGCATCTCTCTCAATGAAGATGAAGTCGCTGACATCATCCGCGCACATCGCAGAGACTCGCGTGTTCTCATGAACCTTTCGAACGGGCTCTCTGAGTATCGCGATTTTGTAGAGCAAAATTATGTCACCGAGCTCGAAAAATTTCGGGCAGCAATTGATATTTCGTTGCATCAAGTCTTTCGTAGTCTCAATGGAATTTATACCTGCCTCACCAGTGGCGTCGATATCGAACTCACCGATGATCATATCTGGCTCAACAATATCGATGTGATGTCGCTCATGCGTCTCTATCGTCTTCGTCCAACATCCAAGGCACGTGCGTATCTCACCACGTTCCGCGACAAACTCTCCTTGATTCTCCAGGCAGAGCAGAGTAACCAGTATCACCAAGAGCTGCGCCAGAAAATGTTCCATGTCTTTGATGAACTGTGCGAAGTTCTTGCCACGACCCCAACCCTTGATACTCCTCACCTTATGTCTGCTGAGTGGGGAAGCCCTTGAGCTTGCGCTCTTTCATCGTCCTTCTGTTTTTTTAGCTCTCTTTTTTGCTTCACTTGCATGTACGATCTTATTCTCACGACGAAAAAGAAAATCGATCGCACGTTGTTTTTTATTCTTCTCCTTTTTTGTTTTCGGCGCATTTCTTTCGACGAAAAAATTGGAGATCCTTCAGGATCAAGCAAGCTCGCTTTTGCATCATCACGTCCGCGCTCGACCCCTTTGTGAAGGATTTCTGCGAGATGATCCTGCACCGAGAGCACAAGGTGTATCGCTCGAGGTGATGCTTGTGCGATGTCAACCTGCACGAGACAAACCGTTTGAAAAGGTCTCTGCGTACGTTCGTCTCTTTGTAAAAGGAGAGACCGAGGAACTCTGGCAGGGAGACGCTCTCCGTTTTGAAGCGACCTTTCAAAAGCCGCAAGATTTTTTCAATCCCGCTGCATTTTCCTATCGGTTTCATCTAGCGAGCCGCGATATTTCGCTCTCGGGTTTTGCAGAAGGGAGTTCGCTTGTTCGGTTGTATCAGCGAGAGCAATCTTTTTTTCAACGTATGGTTGCGCTTCGTCATCAGTTCTTGCGACGCATTAACAGTTCCATGTCTCCGGACGCTGCTTCTATTGTGAACGCACTTCTTTTGGGTTCGCGAGGGGATATTGATGACGAACATCAAAAACTTTTTTCACTTCTCGGCATCGCTCATATTCTCTCTATCTCAGGCCTGCATGTGGTTTCTATTGTTGTCATTCTTTCGTGGATCCTTTCGCTTATCCTGAATCGATGCGCATTCGTTTATTTATCCATTCCCCGTCGCTATATGATAGCGCTTCTTTCACTTCCGATGCTGTGGGTATATGTTCTTTTTGTCGGAGCTCCTATCTCGGCAATTCGTGCAGCATGCATGATCACATTTTTTCTGATCAGCACTTTCTTTTTTCGTCGTCACGATTCCCTTGTCACCCTTGCGGGAACGGTGTTGGTGATGTGTATCCTGTGGCCGTTAGCGCTGATGGATATTTCGTTTCAACTCTCGATCGTTTCGGTGTTGGGAATTATTCTCACGAGTCGTTTCTTGCCGAAGAAAAAGTGGATGCAAGTAACGGGGAGCACTGTAGGAGCATATCTTTTTTCTGCGCCTCTCATTCTTTTGACGTTTCATGAACTCACTCCTCTTGGACTTATAACGAATATTATCGTTATCCCGTTGTTTGGATTTGTCCTCATGCCGCTCTTTCTTGCTGCTTCTCTTCTTTCCATTTTTTCTCACACGTATGGATGTATCGTGTGGAAATATTCGGGGTTTCTCCTTGAAGAGCTCCTTATCGTGTTTCAAGCTCTTCTCCCCGCGGCAGAGGAGACAACATTCTTTGCCGCTCCAACGTTGTTTCAACTCGCTCTCTGTTATCTTCTCTTGATCGTAGCGCTCATGAACTTTAAAAGAGCTTACCGAGGCTCTCTCTTCATCATGTTCGTGCTTCTCTGTTCTTTTGTCTGGCCCATGTATCGTCCCCAAATCACGAAAAGGCTTGAAGTCACGTTTTTCGATGTGGGCCATGGAGATGCTGTGCTTCTCCGATTTCCTGACGGAACGTCGTGGATGATCGATGCAGGAGGTTTTCCCTCCTCTTCATTTGATACGGGGAAGCGGATTCTCGCACCTGCTCTATGGCAGCTCGGAGTCCGAAGATTAGAAACCATCATCTTAAGCCATGCCCATTTTGATCACTACGGAGGATTTTCGAGTTTAAGACAACTCTTTCATCCCGAATTCTTTTTTCTTTCATCAGCGACCTCTTCACAGGAACCAGAGTGGAAAGTATTTTTTCAAGAAATGAAAGAGCATCAGCTCGAGGTTCGATTTTTAGACGCGAATACGCCACGATGGAAAAAAGGAGAGGTGGAATTCACAGTCTCTTATCCTCACGCCGATCTCCGTATCGATGATATTAATGATCAATCGCTCGTCTTATTTCTTCGATATCGCGATGTCTCGTTTCTCTTTACCGGAGACATCGAAACTTTTTCTGAAAAACAGATCGTGCAACAGGCGGATTTGGATTCACCTACGGTTTTGAAAGTGGCGCATCATGGCAGCAAAACTTCTTCGACAGAAGAGTTTCTCAATATGATTTCACCGCGCTATGCTGTGATTTCGGTGGGAAAGCATCATCGCTTTCGGCTCCCTCACGAAAAGGTTTTGCATCGATTTGAAAAAAGGGGAGTCGCTCTTTATCGAACGGATCGCCAGGGTGCGATTACGATGAGCACTGATGGAAAAGAGATTTCGATTACGACCCTTCGAGATCTTCCCACGAAGTGAACGACCACAGGAGTGTTTTCTTTTGAAGGGTGGCATTTACTTTTTTCAGATCACCGCTTTTGAGCGTGATAAAAGCTTCGATTGCTGCCACATGTTTTCGAATTTCACTGATTTTCAGAATCTCGACTTTTTCAACGCCTTTTCCAAAAGGAGTTTCAGGATATTTTTTGCCGTAATTTTTGAAGAAATGGCGAAGCGATTGTTGAGCCCGATTTTCACTCGGTACCCGAGCTGCACAACCGAAGAGAAAACAAATAATAAGGATGGAAAACAACTGTTTCATGAGAATTAGCTCCTAACAGCTTCAATAATGTCGTGCAAGAGTTCTCAAAATATATTGAACAGATCATCATTCGGGTGACGCCGGAGGCTATTTCGGAAGCTACCGCATATCAGCGGAGCTTACGGAATGCCGCAGGCGGCAGGACCCGTTACAATTAAAAGGTTCAATATATTTTGAGAACTAACTTCTGATGACATTTCTCATTGCGGAAGCGAAGCGGTTGCCTTTTCCCAGGGGAATGCGAATGGTAGTCCCCAAAGGAATTTTTTCCGTTCCGGTAAAGGCCGCTTTTTGAAGCATGGGATTGAGTTCTTCGAGTTGAAGGATGGAAATGCCACTTGCACGCGCCACTTCAGGAAGGGAGAGAGAAACTTCGAGTTGAAGTTCGTCAAACGCAATCGGCTGATCATAGTGAAGAGCGTTGAAGTGTTGCGTTACCTCGTCGATGATTTGCGAAGCTGCAAGAAAAGAGGGGAAAAAATTGCGCGACGCAAAACCATAACTTGGATGTTCAAATTTTTTAATAATCGTTGAGATGTCCTGCGTGCCCAGGAGATTGACGGCTCCTTTCAACCGTCCTCGCCCCGCATTATAGGCATTAATCGCAAGAGGCCATGTTCCGAGCATTTCATAATTATCTTTTAAGAGGCGTATCGCGGCGGAAGTGGAACGAATCGGATCAAGTCGTTCATCGACAACATTATTTACGCGAAGACTATAATGATGTGCGGTTCCTTTCATGATTTGCCAAATCCCTCGGGCTCCAGCAGAGGAGTGAGCATCCATTTGAAACATCGATTCCACAAACACCAGTCGGGTGATTTCTTTCGGGAGTCCAGCTTCTTCAAAGAGCCGTTCAATTTCACCGAGAAAACGACCAGAGCGACAAAGCCCCACTTCGAATTGGTCTTTCAGTCCTTTTTGTCCACGAACGCGATCGATGGCGCTGCGAAATTTGAGGGGATCATCAATTTTTTGAAATGCTTTTCGAATTTTCCACTCTTCATCTGTTCCTTGTGAAGCAGTTTGCTGGTTCTGAATTTTTTCGAGCATCATTTTAATACGATCGCGTTCTTCCTCGAGCGCTTCATCAAGAGCTTTTTGTTTTTCTCGTGGTGTGAGTGCTTCATTCTGAGCGATGTCACTTATATCTAAAACGTTATAAATGATGTCGAGAAAGAGGGCGTCGTGCATCACGATCTGATGCGTTGAATATCGAGCGTAAATATTTTTCCAGAATTTGACTTCAGTAGTGAGACCGCTCGGAACATCAAGCCAAGAGCGATCCACAACTGGAGCAGCCATCGACGTTCCGGCGGGATTATAGGTTGCAAGGCTCGAAGAACGAAATCGACGTGTAAAAGGAGTCGACTCCGGAATAAAAGGAGCGGCATCAGGTTCAAGTTGAGGGAGCTTTTCTTGAGGAAGTGTTAATTTCGGCAAAGGCTCTGGAGTAAAGCGAGCAATGATACCTTGAACTTCTCTCGCTGTTGAAGAGGGTTTCGTGAAATCGTAAGGATCAAGCGCTTCAAAGGAAACCACATCGTTCAGATTTTTTTGGGAAGCGTGTGATGCAGATGAAGGTTCTTTCAATTTGTCCGGAAGATAACCAAATACCAGAGAGAGCAGGCCGAGAGTAAGGCAGACACACATAAAAATATTAATGATGTTTCGCTCTCGGTTCATAGATCCTTTAATGACGGGCGATTTTATCCACCACATCAAGCTGTATCTGACGCATCACATCGTGACCCTGTTTTAAATGATCTCCTAAAATGGCAAAGGCACGAACGTCTCCGTTTTTTATCGAAACAAAACCAGCGAGTGCGCTGACGCCATTGAGTGATCCTGTCTTTGCGCGCATTTTTCCGCGAAGAGCTTCATGGTGATTCCAGTCTTTCATCGTTCCATCTGCCCCAAAAACGGCGAGAGAGGCGACAAAATCAGCGCTGGTGCGAAAGTCGTGGTAAGCTGCCATCAACACCTGAACCAGTTGAGATGCCGTAAAACGGGTAATGCTCGAGAAACCTGAACCATTTTCGATGGTGTAGCTGGATCGAGGAATGCCGATGGAGGCGAGATATTCCTGTAACACTTCCACACCGTGAGCCGTTGTCCCTGGAATCCCTTTTTTGACCGCGGCAAGATGCTTGAGAAGTTGTTCCGCGGTAAAATTATTCGAAAATTTATTCATGTCGCGAATCAGCAAACTCAGAGGTTTGGAAGAAGCGCTTAAAAGAAGATGTGCATGTTCCGGCGTTTTCCCTTCTTTGATATTTCCGGAAACAGAAATACCATGTTGAAGAAGGAGGAGACGAAGAATGGAGCCGGCATAAAATGTGGGATTCGTCACATTCCGATAAAAAACTTTTTCTCCGAGCGATACAGGAATGGTACCGCTGATGATCAACTTTTCTCCTTGAGCTGTTTCGACGGGATCAATCTGAAGGCGGTACTCACTTCCTGTTTTAAGAGAATTGACGATCTGAAAAAAGTCGATATTCGGATCGAGCGAAACAGTTGCGAGATCACCTCTCTTTGCGCCAGGGGTGACGTGAATCGCAAGAGAGTTAAAGTTAACGGCAAAAGGACTTGTTACGGCTGCGTATGCGCGCCGACTCTCTCCTGACATGCGGGGATATTCATTTTTTTCAAAAAAACTATTGTCGATGACAATGTCACCTGAAATGGTTTTCAATCCCTTTACGGAAAGCTCATGGACGATTTTCCAGAGTTCCTCATTGACCAGAAAAGGATCCCCGGTTCCTTTGACGTAAAGATTCTGAATGGTTCCCTGTTGAGGTGGAGTTGAGCTGAAGAAGTCAGTCGGAAGTGTATAGTTTGGTCCTAAAAAAGAGAGGAGTGCTGCTGCGGTGACGATTTTGGTGCAAGAGGCAGGGTTACGCAGGACATCACCGTTGATCGTGGCAAGTTCTGTTTGACTGCTGACATCTGCAACTGCAATCGAAGTTTTGGCCGCATCAACATGAGATTTTCCTAACGTCTGACGCAAGATCAGTTCCAATGACGTTGCTTTGGGAGAAGCCATCACAAGGGAAGGAAAAAAAGTGAGGATCAATGCCGTGAGAAGTTTGACATGTGGCTTCATTGCTCGTAAATTCCCCCTGAAGTTCTTCATAATAAAGGAGAATCTGATGAGTGTCAAAGCTTTCGCCTTTTTGGGCTGCGCCCTTTTCTATCTTATATCAGGTTCCCTCTGCTTCTTTTCTTGTTCACAAGGGGCGAAGCAGCAATCCAAACTCGAAATTGCGATTCGAACACAACCCATTACGCTCGATCCACGGACAGCCACGGACGCTTATGGACAACAGATCTCAGAGCTCATTTTTAACGGTCTTTTTAACAATAATGAACGGATGGAAATTGTGCCGGACCTTGCAGCACATGTCGAACAGCCCAATGACACGACCTATGTGATTTCCCTTAAAAAAGGGGTCTTCTTTCATCATGGAAAGGAGCTCACGGCGGATGATGTCATCTATACGATTACCTCGATGCGCGATGGAGGGGTAATCTCGCCTCATAAGAGTGTTTTTGCCCGCATCAAGACACTTGAAAAAATTGATCCTTATACGATCCGTCTTGAACTGACCGAGCCCTTTGCTCCTCTTTTGATTTCCTTGTGCGTGGGCATTGTCCCTCAGGATGTTGCACAACAAAAAGGGGAGAGCTTTGGACGTGAACCGATTGGAACCGGCCCATACCGATTTGTTCGTTGGATGGACGATACCGTTGTAGAACTTGCGGCACATGAAAAATTTTCTGGGCAAAAACCTCTATCGCAAAAACTGCTTTTTCAGATTGTCAAAGATGACAATGTGCGCGTGTTGAAACTTTTAAAAGGGGATCTTGATATTGTGCTCAATGGTGTTCCTCCACTTCTTTTGGAAAAAGTAAAAGAAGATAAAAAACTTGTGACGCGAACAGAGACGGGATTGACGATGGCGTATATCGGCGTCAACATGACGGACAATATCCTCAAAAAGAAAAATGTTCGTAAAGCGATTGCTTTGGGACTTAATCGAGATGAGCTCATTCAACATCGTCGGTATGGGCTCGCGGAGAAAGCCAACTCTCTGCTCGCTCCCGTAAACTGGGCGTTTGATAAACGTCTTTCTCAAATTCCCTATGATCCAGAACAAGCGAAAAAACTTTTGAATGAAGCGGGATATCACGATCCTGATGGAGATGGTCCCAAGATGCGATTTACGCTTTCGTTCAAGACTTCAACCGTAAAAGAGCGTGTGGATACGGTTCGCATGATTGCGCATCAACTGGGAAAAATTGGAGTCGGCATTAAAGTAGAATCGTTCGAATGGGCAACACTTTTTGATGATATCAAGAAAGGGAATTTTCAACTTTACTCACTGACATGGGTCGGCATCATTGATCCTGACATGTATTATTCTGTTTTTCATTCAACACAGACTCCGCCGGAAGGGGCCAATCGAGGTCGTTACAAAAATCCTGCGCTCGATCCTCTCCTCGAAGCAGGGAGAAGAGAGATCAATATTGAAAAACGTGGTGAGATTTATGCGAATGTTCAAGAAATTTTGCTCGATGACCTTCCGCAGATTCCACTCTGGCACGAAGATAATATCCTCGTCTATCGCAAGGGACTCGAGCATGTAGCTCTCTGGCCCGATGCGTCCTTTCAACCTCTTGCCAGTATTTCTACAAAATAAATCGGAGAGAAAATGATTGCTGTTGGTGAAATAAAGATTCGAAAAGTAACGGTGACGCTCAGTCAGTTTGATGGCGATTCTCGTATTGATTCGTTTGATGTACCACTTCCCACATGGGGAGACACCTTTGAACTCGTTGAAGTATCCTTTCATCCTTCACAATTACGTGTGCTGGATATTAATGAGTGGCGAGATCGTATTGCTTCAAAGCATCATGTCAGTGGGGGAGCGCTTGAACAATTACTCCCACCACTCCTCCGTGACGTCGATGGTCTTAGAGCTGTTGATATCACGAGGTTTCCACCATTTGATTTTTATGCAATTCAAGTAGCTTTTGGCGGAATCTATTATGCTGATGAAAGACATCCGCAATATCGCACTCGTCAAGCAAGCGGATTTGTTTCTCTCAATGGAATTGTTTTTTCGGAGGATATTGAACACTTCACTCAGGGTGGTTACCTCCTTTTCCCTTATGCCGGTTCACCTGAGCTTATTCGGACAAAGTTTATTTCTCACGAAGACAAAATGTCTCCAAGGCAGATTTGTGATCATCAAAAGCAACAATGTCAGCCGCTCAACAACTATCGCCTCATTCTTCAGTCCAAACCAGTCTTGGTAATGGATGGAAAACCAGAGGGAGATAATAACAACAATTTTAGAGAAAGACGCGCAGCCATCGCTGCTTATTCTGCGGATCTTGCTTCATTTGTGGTTACAGAGGAAGAGGTGACATTAAGAGAGTTTAGTTTTCTTCTTGCCAATCTAGGAGTTCCTCTTGCACTTAATCTCGATGGAAAAAAATCAGCTCAAATGGTAGAACGGCGTCCTAATGGGTCTCTGCATGTTTGGGTGGGTGGTGAAGGGGCAGATCGAATGCCTCAAGTCTATGCCATTATGGATGCTGCTCAATAAAATTATTTATGCTCGCTTATTTTTTACGCCGTTTTTTATCTGTCATTCCGGTTCTCCTCGCGGTCTCGACGATTGTTTTTGTTCTGCTTCATGCCATCCCCGGAGATCCTGTTGATCTCATGCTTGGAGAGCAGGCGATGCAGGCTGATCGCCAAGCTCTGGTAGAGCAGTTGGGACTCAATCGTCCGATTTTGGTTCAATATCTCGATTTTTTGAAAGGACTAATCACAGGGAATTGGGGAAAATCACTTTTTGATCGACAGCCGGTGTTAACCCATGTTGGCAATCGCATTGGAGCGACGCTCCTTCTCGCTTTTTGCGCGATGTTTGTCTCCATTATCATTGCGCTTCCCGCAGGAATTCTTGCCGCAACGAAGCGGGGTCGATTTTTTGATCAATTCACGATGCTTCTTGCCTTGATTGGGATTTCCATTCCGAATTTTTGGTTAGGACCAGTGCTTATTCTTATCTTTTCGGTTCATCTGGGAATCCTTCCGATCTCTGGAAAAGAATCGCTGACATCTCTGATTCTCCCTTCGATCACCTTGGGTGCTGCGCTTGCGGCCATGCTTTCGCGTATGACTCGTTCTTCTATGATTGAAGAACTTGGTCGCGACTATGTGACAACAGCTCGTGCCAAAGGAGTGTCGGAGAAAAGCATTATTTTCAAACATGCATTTCGAAATGCGCTCAATCCGATTATTACGATTATCGGTCTTCAAGTCGGAACGCTCCTTGCGGGGACGATTATTGCCGAGAAAGTTTTTAGTTGGCCTGGAATGGGGATGCTTTTGCTCGACGCGATCCATCGACGCGACTATCCTGTGGTTGAAGGATGCATTCTGGTGATTTCATTTTTATTTGTGTTCATTAATACCGTGACCGATTGTTTTTATAAAGTGATCGATCCACGAGTGGAGTTGTAATGCACTCACTGACCACGAAAATTGGCGCGTTCTTAATTGTGACACTTCTCTTTGTAGCGATCTTTGCTCCGTGGATTGCGCCCCATGATCCGAATCTCTTTGCCATCCAAGAAGCGTTTGCTCCACCACGCGTCGGTTATTGGTTTGGCCAAGATGCGGATGGTCGTGATATTTTCTCGCGCATTATTTATGGTGCTCGCGTCTCTCTCGGTATTGGATTTACGGTGACTTTGATTTCTCTTGTGGTCGGCTGTGCTATTGGACTTCTCTCTGGTTATGTTGGCGGCGTTGTCGATAAAACGATCTCTTTTGTCTCTGATGTTTTTCTTGCGTTTCCGAGCATTCTCTTTGCGATTACGATTGCTGCTTTTCTTTCTCCTTCCATTGGAAATATTATTTTAATTCTTTCGCTCAAAGGTTGGGTCACCTTTGCGAGACTTGTGAGAGGTCAAACATTTTCTCTGAAAGAGAGAGATTATATAAGAGCAGGAAGAGCGCTCGGCGCAAGCAGTCTGCGTCTGTGCTTGTTACATCTTCTTCCGAATATGGTCGGTCCCATTGTCGTGAATATTAGTTTTGGTTTAGCAGGAGTGATCATTATTGAATCCGCGCTTTCGTTTTTGGGTCTTGGAGTTCCGATTGATACTCCGAGCTGGGGTGGCATGCTCGATCAAGGGACACAGTATCTTCTTGTAGCCCCCCATCTTTCAATCTTTCCTGGAATTTTTATTATGTTGATTGTGGTTGGATTTAATTTTTTAGGAGATGGTCTGAGAGATAAGCTCGCTCCACGTGGGAAATGACAACCATGAAAGGTCAAAATGAAAGAACTTGGACAAATGTTTGTGGTTGGATTTTCCGGAACCAAACCCTCAGACGCATTTCTGCGCTTTCTTCATGACGAAAATATCGGTGGTATTTTGCTCTACGGCGCGAATGTCAAAACGCCAAAGCAAATTTTAGAACTGACAGAAATATTGCAAGATGCGGTGCGAACGTCGCTGCTCATCACGGTCGATCATGAAGGAGGAAATGTTTTTCGGATGTCCAAACCTTTTACGCAATTTCCCAGCATGAGTGAAGTCGCACAAAAGACAAAAACTCATGGAGAGCATATCGTCGCTGAAATCGGAAAAATTATGGGGAGAGAACTTCGCGCTGTCGGCATTCACTGTAATTTTGCTCCTGTCCTTGATGTCCTGACAAATCCTTTTAATCGGGTGATCGGCAAGCGCTCATTTGGAAATGATCCGCATCTTGTAGCAAACCTCGGGTGTGAGCTCATGAGAGGACTTGAAGAAGAGGGGATTATGTCGTGCGGAAAACATTTCCCCGGGCATGGAGATACGAATCATGACAGTCACGAAACGCTTCCCTCTCTTGCGCATACGCGAAAACGTTTTGAGATTTGCGAGTTTATTCCTTTTCGTGCAGCGATTGCAGCGGGCATTCCCTCGATGATGACCGCACATCTTCACATTCCTCTTCTCGATAGCGAAAATATGGTGACGATATCGCGACAGGTGACCACGACCATTCTTCGGCATGAGTTGGGATATGATGGGCTCATTTTTACCGATGATCTGCTGATGCGAGGAATTGCTGGCATGATGCCGATTCCTGAGGCAACGGTTCGCTCTCTCCACGCTGGAGCTGATATGCTTCTTTTTAGTCGTGATCTGGAAATCCAGAAGAAGTCGCTTGCGGAACTGAAAAACGCGGTTGCGCAAGGTCGCATTCCAGAAGAGCAGCTTCAAGCATCACTTTCCCGCATCAAACACGTGAAAAAACGATACTGTCATCATGAACTTGAACGTCTTCCTTTAAGTGTTATCGGTTCCTCTGAACATCGGGAATTTTTAACAAAATTGTCTTAAGAATACCTAGTGCGTGTTTGCAAAACTCTCGTATGTCATTGCGAGGAGCAAGCGACGAAGCAATCTCCTCCTGTATATATGGTTGTCAGGAGATCGCCACGCCCGCCACTGAACCGTTGGCGGCTCGCGATGACTACCCATCCATAAAGAAAGAGTGTTTTGCCGTAGGGAAACAATGCCTCTGAGAGACTTTTTCAATAGGACCATTCTTTGGCAGACCTTTTGCATTTCTACCTCATAGAGTTTCTCTCTCAACGGAGGGATCTAAAAATATGTATATATTTCATATAGTTATAATCTCACCCTTTTTGGGGGTGGTGAGAGGAGTCCTATGAGTGTGGACGGTAAAGACTGGAAATTGACCGGAAATTTCTCGAGTCGCATTCGCAAAAAGGGCGAAGATGCGCGTGAAGAAAATCGAGACCGTCATGATGAGTTCATGCAAAAAAGCAAACAGGCGAAAAATGTTGCCAATGCGCTTCTCCATCAAACACGTGATATAAAACAAGGGGAAGCAAAACAAACCGTACAAC
The DNA here is from genome assembly GCA_001798185.1 of Deltaproteobacteria bacterium RIFCSPHIGHO2_02_FULL_44_16. Lineage (NCBI taxonomy): Bacteria > Deltaproteobacteria > Deltaproteobacteria bacterium RIFCSPHIGHO2_02_FULL_44_16. The sequence continues at coordinate 13,290 of MGRM01000007.1, forward strand.
GCACGGAAACCTTGCAACAATCAACATCGTCCTCTGACAAAAAAATTTCTTCTGCCATGTCGAACTCCGAAATTTCTCGTGAGGGGCATAAAGAAAAGGCCGGAAAGAATTTTGTTGAAGCAGCGCAAGCAGCAACAAATTTACAAAAACTTTCTACAAAGCAGATCCCAAAAGTAAATGTTGAACCAAAACAACCGACTCTTGCAAAACAGGGGACTGAGAAAACATCTTCTTCTTTGCCAGCGAGAAACACTTTCAAAACAGATGGGACACGGGTGACGCCGGAGGCTGTTCCGGGAGGCCTCCGCGAAAAGCGGAGGGCCGGAACACCGCAGGCGGCAGGACCCGAAACCAAAAAAAGTTTTGAAAGCGTTTCTCGCGAAACAAAACAATCTTTTGAAAATATCTCTCGCAAACCTGCTGAGGCAGGACAACCTCTTACGGTAAAGGCAGGGCCCGTTACGAAAGATCGTTTTGAAAGTACTTCTGAAAACAAAAAAGAATTTAAAAAAGATGAAACAAAAAAGAATGCTTCGTCTACTGCAGCATCCGCTTCTCCACTTTCCCGCTCACGCAAGGAAAACCTCGGCGAACTTGAAGCCGGTGTCTCAAGTCGTTTTGGTGGCGAATCCGGAGAGAATATTATTGTTCAGGATGGAGATGTTCTTTCTTCTCTGACGATTGAAGAGTTTCCTCAACCTTTTGAAACTTTCAATGCAGAAGCCGCAGAAACAGCCGTTGTCACCAAGGGACGACAATATAAATATTTTATTGAAAAGACACGCGATCAGCTCAATGCCATTCGTGAGTTTGACGAAGAACTTGAGATGGGACTTCAATCACTCGCAAAACGTGTCTTAACCGATGACCCAGATCTGAAACTCTCGACCGCGGATTTCATCAAAAATATTTATGGAGGAACACGCGCATGAAATCGGCAGGAAGAATCGATGATGTCTTTCGTCGCGCTGGGTCACCGGTTCAATTTAACAACGGTGAACTCAAAAGTGTCCGCTCACTTCTCGAGAGAACACAAGAAGAAAGGGCGCCAGCCCCATTTGAGCAATCTTTCTATAGCCGAAATTTTTTAGATACACTTCTGCGCGGAGGAATGGATGCAGCCGCATTCGCTGACAAGGGACTTGGCAGTGCTGCGAAAAAATTTGGTCAGGCTTGGGATTTTTTTGGACTTGGGGATGGTCAATCAGCAATGTCTGTTGCTGATAAATTTGCACAATCCGCTCAACACATTTTCGCCAATCTCTTTGCCCCACAGAACCAACCCTTTGCGCCGATGATGGCAGGAGCGCAGACAGAGAATGGAGCAATGCGATCCCCTGCAAGTCAAAGTTCGTTTGATGTCAGCTCAGGTAAAGCCGAACCATCCAAACCAGTGGGACTTCCTGAATTTGTTAAAGACATGATTACAAATCTTAAGGGTGCTAAAGAAGAGTTACAAAAAGCAGTGAATAGAGATGAAAAAGTAGAGGATCAATATCAAAAGTTTGAAAAATTTTATGAGGAAACGCTCGAAAATGTGAAGAAACAGGATTATTTAAGCGAAGAGGCCATGGAGTCGGCGCTTGAGCAAGTTGAAGAACTCAAAGAAGAGGGAGATACTCTTTATGAAACCTATCTGGATGCCCAAGATGAAGAGGCTCCCGAAAAGGTAAATCTCCCTTCTGAGATTGAACAAAAAATTAGCGCATTGAGACAAGAGAAAAAAACTTTAGAAGAAGAGGCGAAGAGAGCTGGTTCTCAGCAAGCGTTGAGCGATAAATATCAAAACTTCCTCAGGAAATATGACGAGCTTCGCGGAGAAATAAAATCAGTTTCCTATGTGAGCGAAGATGCGATGAAGTATGCGTTGTCAGAACTAAAAGCTGTGAAGACTCAAGGGAGTGAAATATTTGAAGCCAAAATGAATACTCTCCCCAAAAAAGCTCCAGAAGCTTCTCCACCACCTGCAGCTGACCCTGTACCGGAAGCACCGACGGCCTCTGAGCCTGAAGCAGATGCAGAAGCAGCATCAGCCGATGAACCTGAAGCAGCTGAACCTGCCACAGAACCACCTCCAGCAGCACCACCTGCTGAATCTGAGCCTCAGCCAGCTCCAGAAGAATCAGCACCCGAACCGGAACCTGAACCAGAGCCGGCGCCTGAACCAGCACCGCCACCGCCTCAGCCTGATCCGAATGCGCAGATACAAGCCATCAAAAAATTTGAAGATCAAAAGAATGATTATCTCGCAGAGATCGGTTCCATGAGTGACGTTTCGGAATTAGAACGGAAAAAACAGGAAATTTTATTTCAATTGGATGATATCAATGCCTCATTGCCAAAAGATTCGCCTGAACGTGCGCGCATTATCGCTCTAAGTGAAGAACTTACTAAAGCATATTATGTACAGAGAGATTCTCTTCAATCACCAGCCATACCCGATGACTTTTCGTCTCCAAGAGATCAACGAGACTTAGCAGAAGGGATGATAGAGCCATTTTTACTGGCGGTGAATGATTTCACGACGCGCGTTCAAGGTCAAAGAGGTGAAGATCTTTCAAAGATGGAGCGTGAACTTGGTGGACTGCAAAGACAGATTGACACAGTTGAGCAGGAAGTAGAAAACGAAATATCAGATCGTTCAATCCTCAAAGAGACGTCTGATAAATTGTGGGATGAACTTCAAACTGCCGAAGTAGCTTTTGAAAACGAACAAACTCGAGAAGCAATTGAACCTTTGGAAGAAAAAAAGGAGGAGTTGAAGAAAAGTCTCACGAATCCAGAAGAGACACTTGCTTCCGTCACTTCAAAGTATCGCGATGTACAAGAAACGTATCAAGAACGCGCACGATATCTTCTAAGTCTGGAGTTCAATACGCCTGATGTAAAAAAGAAAACTCTTGCAAAGATGGATGGCACATTTACAGCAGCTTCAATGCACTTCACTCACTATAAAACTATTCACGGCATCATGGAACCTATTTATGGGAGTAAAGCAGCAGCTCAAACTGCAACACTTATTCGAGAAAATTCTGCAAAACCATTTAATGAACTCATTCAACTGGCAAAAACGAGAGTCGAAGAGAAACGAAGAGAATCACCCCCAAGTGTTAAATCATCTACAACCGCCGCGATTGCAGCTTCACCAGAAGAAGAAGTTCTTGAACCCCTTGAAGCTGAACGACGTGCGAAAGCGATGAAGCAACGTGTGACAAAAGCTGTGATAAGTTTTGAAGACTCGTTAACAAAATTTCAAGAAGATCTGAGTGGAGATGGAGTTGACCCAAGGGCGAAAATGGAAATGTATGAAGAGAATGAAGAAGAAGGACTTCCAGCATATCTTCAGCAAATTGTTGATAATAGACATTTATCACAAGAAGAACGAGCTCAAACTCTTCTTGCTGTTCATGAAAGGTGGGAAAAATTTAAAGCATCAGATGAAGTACAAGAAATTTTATCAGAGTATGATCAAAAAATTCGTGCTGTCACAACAACTAAACCGGAGAGTGGATCATTAGGTGATGCAGTCTTTGCGGGCACTGGAGTTCAAGCACCATCAAAAAACTTAGAAAGCGCGGAAGCGCCTCCAAGTACAGCACTCCCGCCAAATGAAGCGATGGCTGATATGATCGATGGTTCTTCAGAGCGCTATGCTATCAAAAGTGCTGGAGGGAAAAAGTTTGTGGATCTCATCACTGATCGCGCTGATCGCATTTTAAAAAAACGTGCGAAAGAAGAACGATTAGGTGCGGGTCAATATTCTATTCCTCTTCAATTTGTCGTGACACCAGATGCATCCAAAACCCAGGCCATTGTCCGTCTTGAGTTTGACCGCGCCAGGGTCCGTGATCTCAAAGGAAGAGGGATTACTGAGAAAACTGCAGAAAAAATGCTTCAAGACTTATCTTTTTTCGTACCGCTTCCAGGAGATGTTTCGAATGAATGGTTTGGTAGAAAAACAGCTACATTTGATGACAAGGATCTCCAAAGCGTGACTCTTCGAAATCCTTCAAAACGCATCCATCGTGTTGTTCCTCTGAGGATCAGTTAACGGATATAGTTTGTTTTTTGGAATTATTGCCTGAATTTCCCCACAACCTTTTAGAAGACTTGACGAAAAGAGAAGAGCAATTATTAAGGAGAACAAATGTCTTTTAGCACAACCTCCATTGCTCTACGTACGACTCAAAATCTTATAGCTGAAAATCCTACAACGGCTGAAAAAAACAACCCCTTCATTACATGATTCACAGATTCCTGATATTCCCGCGAGAGAACACATTGGCGGTGGATTTCTTTCTCGGTTTTCAAATTCGATATTGTTGGCTCAAGTTCCAAATCAAGAGGAAGCGCAAGTAAGCGCTGCGCTTCATAAACTTCAATCTTCTGATGCTTCAGAGAGAAGAGACTCAATACTGATTCTTGCAAATTCTTCAGATAACAGAGCTGTTCCCGCATTGATTAAAATGCTTGAAGATCGAGATAATTCGGTTCGCCTTGCAGCAACAGAGGCGCTTAGGAAAAAGCAAGACCTAAGAGCCATTGAACCACTTTTTAGAATTCTTGATGATGATCAAACTGCAATAAGAGATGTTGCAGAGGCGACTTTGGAAGAATTTTTTGTTCAAAATAGAAGAAGCTGCTCAAAATCTATTTCCTTATTTTGAACATCGCAATTCAAATGTACGGTCCTATGCTGTAACATGGTCGGTTTGGGCAGGAGAAAATGCCGTTCCACACTTAATTCGCATTCTTCATCATGATCAGGATTCCTTCGTCAGAGCCTCAGCAGTTGGTGCCTTAGGTTCTTGGGTTCTTAGAACAACACCATTAACTACAACAAAACGCGTGAGCGCTTTGATATCGAGCTTAAATGACCCTGAAAAATGGGTTCGAGGAAAGATAGCTGAATCGTTGGGTGACGTGGGTGGTAATGATAGACGAACTGTTCCCGCACTTGTTTCAATGTTAAAAGATGAATCACATTGGGTTCGAGTTGTTGTGGCGCGAGCATTGGGGAGGTTAAAAAATAAAAATGCAGTGCTTTCTCTTATCCACGGTTTAAAGCATGATAAAGATGGTTCTGTAAGAGGAGCCATTGCGGCTTCTCTAGGTCAGATTATGGATCGGAGAAGTTTTGCTGTTCTTGTGATGAGTATTCGAGATCAAGATGATTATGTAAGACTGAAGGCTGTCCAAGCTCTTTCGAATTTTAAAGGGGAAAAAACCATCGAATTTCTGAAACCGGTATTAAAAGATAGCAATGGAAATATTCAGTTAGCTGCAGCTATATCGTTAGTAAATCTCGGTTATAGTGAAGCGATAGATATTATCGTTTCTCACTTACAAGGGAAAAAGCCAGACCCAGATGATTACAGGAGTAATTCTTTGTTGAGACAAGCAGCAGAAGTTCTCGTACAAAGAGGAAACCCGGCATTTGCAAAAGTGCTAAAGGAGTATGGAGGAGAAGAATGGGAACTTGCTATTTATAAATCTGCTGCTCAAAAAGCTATTGATACAGGGAAATATGCGGATGCAATTGTTTATTATGACCATCTCATAGAAAAACGCCCAAACGATTTTACCTATCCTCTCCGTCAAGCTGAAGTCTATCAAAAACTTGGAAGAATTGAAGAAGCGATAACAAATTGTAAAAAATCAATTGCGATATGCAGCGATTGCGACGGCTTGGCGGCAAAACGTTTGTTGGCAGAGCTTGAGGAGGTGCAACGTCAAAGAAATTTTCTTCCTCCAACTGTTTTTATTGGCTTTGCAGACTTTCAGGATGCCGGTGAGGAAATTACCGACAAAAATATAGGAAGGAAATCAAAGTCGTTGCTCGATGAAGGATTAAAAAAGGAAATCACTGATTCAATTTTAAGAGAGCTCAAAGCGAACTGGATACGCGTGAGCTTGCCAAATATTGAATCTCTCAGCGACAAGTTGCAAGGATATGAATGTACGGAGGCTGGATGTACGGCAGAAATTGCGGGAGCCATGGATCTCGAAGGTGGCTTTTTTGGCGCTGTAACTTTGATTCCGGTATCTCAGGAATTACGCTTTTCACTCAGTTATGTGCAGACAGAAAATGCGACTGAACTGCATCGGGTTTCGGTAACTCGGAAGAAGCAACGTGTCAAAACATCGTCTGATGCTCAGGCTATTGCACGAGAGTTGGTACAGAAGATGGTGAACCAATTGAAATCGTGAAGTTTGTCACCGATTGCCTACATCATCACTATCCACGCAGGTATCATGTAGAGGCGTTTTCCGTCAACCGTGACTGAATCAAAAATATGTTTTGTGATGACCAATCCTGCAGATAATTTTTTCTTTTTCATCAGAAAGAGAGTATCTGCAAGATCTTCTTTGCGGAGTCGATTTGTATATTTTACTTCAATCGGAAGAAGCTCCTTTTGGAGAGAGAGAAGAAAATCGACTTCTTTTCCCTTGGAATTCCAAAATGAAATCGGGTGGTGTTGTCGCAGATGATTAAAAACTTCTGTCTCTACGAGATGGCCCATCACAGGGTTATTGATGAGATTGAATTCGTTCATTCCATGGAGAGCGCAGGTAAAGTTGGGTGAAACAATATATCCCTTTTTTAGCTGTCGCGGTCCACGGCGATGTTTTTTTGTGTAGGAAAAGAGAAGATCGAGCAGATAAGAATCCTTGAAGGCGGAAATATACTCTTTGATGGTGAGGAGTGAGATGCCGATTTCAGCGGCAAGATTGCTGTATTCCAGAATATTGCCGGTTTCTTTTGCAAGACTGAAGAGAAGAGTTGCAAGCTCACCCGATTTTCGAAAACCATAGAGTTTTGGAAGATCATATTCGATGATCTTTGTAATCACTGATTCACGAAGATATCGAAAAACGAGCGAGCTGTCGGGAAATGAAACCGCTTCGGGAAATTGTCCCCGAACCATAAATGTTGTAAATGCTTTTTCTCTTTTCTCCTGATGCAGGGAAAACATTTGACGATATGTTTCAAACAGTTTGTCATCAAGCTCATTGAAGGAGAATTGAGTGTGCGGCATGTCATCCTGAAATTGTCCCGTCATCTCCAGATATTCCCGAAAGGAGAGAGGTGAAATCATTTCTTCAAAGACTCTGCCAGCAAGCGATTCCCTCGTAGCCTTGCGAAGAAAGAGTGATGATGAGCCCGAGACAAAAAATTTGAGATGTTTGTTCAGGTCATAATATTTTTTGAGAACAGCCTGCCATCCTTCGACAAATTGCAGTTCATCAAAGAAAAAAAATGTTCTTTTTGTTGTATGAATGTCTTCATTCAATATTGATTCAAGAAACGTACGGATAATGAGATCAAGATCCCGGTCAGTTGGCGGAATTAATCGTTCTTCAAATTGGTAACGACAGATGCGCTGGGGAGAAATTTTTTCGTGTTCAATGAGGTGATGAAGCAATTGAAACAGGAGCGTTGTTTTTCCTGTTCGCCTCAGACCTGTCACGGCCACTATGGGTTCGAGCGGAAGGAGTTTGAGAAGAGATGCAAAACCATGGCGATGATAAAGCCTTCCTTCGGTGGGGAAAGAACCTTTCCACCAAGGGTTAAAGTCATTGAGTTCCTGTAAAAGTATAGTCTTATCAAGCATTTGTATTTAAGAGTAAACATACTATCAATAAAAGTCAATTTTATTAATAGTATTATTATTTAATAAAATGCCTTCTGAATATGACGTAATCAAAGTTAGTCGTTTTTGTTCGAAAACGGCCGTAGGAGGCGAGCCTTGAGCGGCGTCTTCAGGAGCTGGGAACGAAGCCTCAATGTCCAGCGGATGAAGCGCAGGCAAAAATCCGGCGTGTGAGGATTTTTGCCGTAAGCGAAAGGTCGCCTCCGAGAGACGCTCATAGAGAATTTTCTTGTCAATTTTCTTCGATAACCTCATGAAGATGTAATGAATCTTGGAAGTTTTCTCCCTTGGGTAGTTTCATTCTTCGCGATTGGTCTTCTTCTTTTTTTGGTTATTTGGAAAAAATCAAAAAAAGGAAGTGATCAATCGCTTTCTTTATTTCAACAACAGATCACAAGTCTTCAGGAACAGCTGCGCATAAGTCTTGAAGCGTCGACCGCTCGTATCTCTGAGTATTTGCAACAACAATCAGGACAGTGGCAACAGACGCATCAGACGGTGGGAGAGCGGCTCGATAATGTCTCGCAAACCGTTGGACAACGGCTCGATAACGCTGCGCGGGTGGTGATGCAGCTTGACCAACGGATGGGAAAAGTGGAAGAGGCGACCAAGCGCGTGTTTGAAGTAGGACAGGATATCGCAAGTTTGCAGGAAATTCTTCGCGCTCCGAAGTTGCGCGGAAACTTGGGAGAGCAATTTTTGGGCGATCTTTTAGCTCAAATGCTTCCGCAGGATGCGTATGCGCTTCAACATTCTTTCAAAGATGGGGAGCGCGTTGATGCGATTATTCGTACGGCACACGGTTTTGTCCCAGTTGATGCCAAATTTCCGCTCGAAAACTTTCAGCGTCTCATCAGTGCGTCAACTGATGAAGACCGAATGAAATGTCGAAAACTTTTTGTTTCTGATGTGAAAAAACATGTCAGTGATATTGCGAAAAAATATATTCGTCCGGGAGAGGGGACGTTTGATTTTGCGCTCATGTATGTTCCTGCGGAAAATGTTTATTATGAAATTATTGCGCGTGAAGAAAATCTCGGAGAAGAGGCCTCATCGGCAGCGCTTGCACTGAAAAAACAGGTGATCCCAGTTTCACCGAATACCTTTTATGCTTATCTTCATACTATACTTTTAGGTCTTCGCGGAATGCGCGTGGAGAAGTTTGCAAAAGAAATTTTGAATGACATGGGCCGCATTCGAACTGAAGTGAAAAATTTTACCGATGAATTTGCAACGATTGGAAAACATCTCTCCAATGCGACCAGCGCTTATGGAAAAGCAGAGAAGCGACTGACGCGCATTGATGATCGCCTTCAACAATTTGAAAACCCACCAGAAAGGGCGCTAGCCCTTGACGAGAAAAAGGAAGAAGGGCCGTCGCTCTATCTCAATAGTTAGGGTCTGTTTGTGCGGCAATTCTTTCACCAGTGATGTTCCATCCAGATAAATCATGACATTGGTCCCTTCGCAGGTAAGAGCAAATGTTCTCCCGCGAGAAACCTCTCCTTGGAGCATATGGTATGTTGCATGAGGAAGCGGACATGGTTCTCGAACGAGATATCGAATGATATCCGAAGTAAGGGGCGCAGCCCTTCCGCCAGCAGAATGATAACCAGCCGTTGATCCAGGACCAGCCGCAATCCAAATTCCAGAGCTTCGCTGCGTTTCACTTTTCCCATCGATGTGAAGAGTGTAGTAGACCGTATCCGCAGGAGATGTTCCTGCAATCAAGATGTCATTGAGCGCCGGAGATTCAATCGGCTCTCCGTCGATGGTTGCTCGAAGAAGAGGGAGTTTGGTTGGGATCATTTTCTCTTCCAGAATTGCGGTGAGAAGAGGTTTAAAATTTTCTTTGGTCGCTGAGCAAAAAAAACCGGTACTAAATTCAGGAACAGAATTGACTCCCAGAACGGGGATATCACCAGCGACATGTGCTGCAGCGATCACAGTCCCATCGCCACCGACGGTAATGATCAGGTCATACCCTAGAAAGGGGCGCAGCCCCCCGCGGTCGAGGAGGTGGTAGGAGAGTTTCAAGCTCTCAAGTGTGGTGGTAATGGTCTGCAGTGTTTCTTGATGCGCTTTCTCCCGTTTTTCCTGATGAAAAAGTTTCTTATGTCGAGCATCAGGAGAAGCTATATTTTTATAAACAATAAGGATCTGTTTGTATTTTGTCATCACATTCGATATTAATGATGCAATGCACTCCTTGCAAGAGCGAAGACGATGGTCTTTGTAAGCACACAACGACGGCGTATCGGTCTTTTTGGGGGATCGTTTGATCCTCCTCATCTCGGTCATGTCGAGATCTGCAAACGTCTCCTTCTCCGCAATCAAGTCGATGAAATCTGGATTATCCCCTGTTTTCTCCATCCATTTGGGAAACCGATATTACCCTATGAACATCGAAAAACGATGTGTCATTTTGCCTTTGATCCTTTGGGCAAACGAGTGGCGATCAGCAATGTGGAAATGGAGCTTGGCGGTGTTAGTCATACGATTCGGACGATTATGCATCTGAAGCGAACGCATCCTGAGTATGCATTTTCGTTGATTGTAGGAGAAGATAATGAAGAACAATTGCGGGAGTGGTTTCATTTTGAAGAGATGAAGCGTATCATTCCGATCATTCTTATTCCGCGAGGAAATGATTCTCCTATCTCTGATATTTCATCGTCAGATATTCGTGAACGGATGACCAAAGGAGAGTCGATTGCAGAACTCGTTCCGATGTCGGTTGCAGTCTATATGATTACGCATGCTTTATATCGTTAGAAGCCAAAGTCATCATGGAATCTAAGGCTCAGGGTTGGAGCGATATTGAGCATGGCCCCTGGACCCGCGATTTTGTGGAAAGAAAGATAAGCTCCAGCGGCGATGCCGGCTTTTCCATCCGCAAGTTGATATTCAAATTCTGCAGCTCCTTCGAGGCCAGCTGCTGCAAGTTGTTTGGGATAGGTAAGTTCCAGACTTAAGCCTGCTTGAGCTTCAAAGCTCACTTTTTCTGATAATTGTTTGGTGAAACTTGCTCCAAATGCTGCAGCAACAGAAGTACGTTGATAGGAGCGATGGTCACCAAGTTGAGTTGCGGGCGTTATAAATGTCGCGCTGCTATACGCTGTGATTTTTCCATCTTCGTTTTGTTGATGTGTAATCCGTCCACCCATCGAAGGTCCAAAATTGCTTTCATCCAGAGAAAGATTTGGAAGAAAGAGAGAGTATCGGGCGTTTTTCAATGGATTCGATTTTTTGAGAGGAAATGGGGCAAGCGCCAATCCTGTCAAAGCTTGGGCGCCAACGGTTGAGAGAATTTTTGCACCATCAGCGTCAGGATCAAAACTTGAAACGATGCCACCAAGAGCCATAATGCCGCCATTGAGAACGAGTCGTGCAATAGCAACATCCATCATCTGATCTTTGTTCGTCAGATCTGCATCGAAGATATAGTAGAGTGCAGTGTTTGCAACGGTGAGTCCATCAGCAAAACCCGCAATATATCCATTTACGTTTCGGGGACGGTTGTCTTCAAGTTCTACTTGAAGCTGCGGAAGAGGTTCTTCAAAGGCATTATCAATCATCGAACCGAGCGCTCCAGCAAGTTTGGTTCCGATAAGCATTGCTTTCCCAGCGGTATTACTTCTGAGGACTGCGTTATGAAAATTTTTATCCGCAGAAGTTAAAACAAAAACACTTCCGAGAATTGGCGGAACATCTTTTGTTTCTGGCTCCACTTTTCCTTCGGTAATCCCCAACGCATCGATATCAGAGTTTGGAGTAATAATCACTTTGCGTACAAAATAGGAGATGAGCCAATCGTAAGCTAAAAATGCTAATTCAAAAAAAGAGTAAGAAGTTGGAAGTTGATTTTCTGCATCATTTGGTTCTGTCTCCGAAGGCCCTTCTCCAAAAAGACCGAAGCTTAAAGAGAGACTTGGAGTCAGCAGAAGGCGATTGAATTCGCTACGATCATTTTCATAGAGCGCTCCATAGAGCAGTCCGAAAGAAGCATGTATCGAAAACGAATCCGAGAAATAATGGGTGATATCGCCGTTCCAGGATTTTGAGACCTCCCAAATCAACGCTTCACGACCAGATTGCCCCTCGTGGACCGGTTGCACGGCACGCCCAAAGCCCAAGTATCGTGTTATGGAGGTCGTGCGATGAAAAGTTTCTTTTTTCTCCCAAGGGTGATGACCTGAGATGAGTCCAATGCGGCCGAGATCAACGTGAAGAGGTTTGATTTCTTCCAGAGGGGGGAGATCAGCTAAAATCTCAGGACGGACGAGGCTAATGTCATCAATACCGGAAGTCACAGTTTTAATGTTACTCGACATCCCATGCCAGCCGAGCGAGAGACCGAAAGTCTGGTTCTGATCTGGGAAAGCGATATCCTGATCATTCTTGGTAGGGAATCCCAGATTGAGACTGCATCCAAGAGAACCACCGTAACCTTGATTGGTAATGGTGGTTTGAAATGGAATCCACTCCACGCCACCACCACATTGTATATTTTTTAACGCAGCCATTTATTTACTCCAAGATAGAAATTTGTCCGACTTCGTCGCGCTCGTTTTGCATCATGTCGTAACAGCGCTCGCCTTCGAAATTTTCAGGATCGCCATTCGGATTGCAGACCCAACCGTTCAAGATGATAAAAATAGGAACCTCTTTAAACGCAAAGGTGAGATCGTTTGAACTTCCAAAATGCATTGCCGTCACAAATGTCACCACACCGGTTTCATGATCTACAGGACGGCCATGGAGAAAGGCAGTGCCGCCACTGATTTTCGGATCGTCTTGAGGACAGCCCGCTGGAATTTTTCCTTCAGGATCTTTTGAAAGAAGTGGAGCGAGATAACGCCATGTACTCAACACTTTCCCGTTAATGGTTTTATTTTTCACCGTTCCTTCGCACAGTGGAGGATTGACGTGCGCAGAATCCGTAAGATTTATTTTGTACATCTCTCGCGCGTGATCGATCGCTTCATTGGGAAGCACATTTGGGTCCTGCGGACTTTCTTGGGGTTTAATCGTGTGTGTCGTGACGGCGGTGAGTGAAACAGCATCAAGAGGTCGAACTTTTTCAAATGGACCATAGGGATTGTGGAAGTATGTCGGCCCAAAGAGACGAAAACCTAACTCTTCAAAGGTAATGTGTCCATCAAGTGTGTAAATGCCGGTATTCCCATCAATCAGTGCAGGCTCTTGATTGACGGCATCACAAAAGTGACGACGTATGCCGCCGGGTAATTCTGTTGGAGTATGAAACTCGGGACTATCGTATCGTCCGGCACTTCCAAAGAAGAAGGCGCATGCTCCTTTTCCTCCCGGAGGAACACCGATATCACTCAAAAGTTTCATCTCTTCATTGGAACAGGGATTGATGGTGACACAGTGAGAAGGCCACGGCGGGCCTGCTTTTGAGGTGAGCGGTCCAGGATACGAGAGAGAAGTGGTAAACATACGAAAACCATTTGATTGAAATCCTGCTGGAATATTTGGATATCCTTCAAAAATTCCCTGCTTCCCTTCAGGTTTGGTTTCGTCATGAAGAAAACCTGAATAGTCATACAAAAGAGGATCTTCATATTTCTCACTTCGAATATGAGTCGCAACCTTTCGTAAAACCGCTGTGACTCCATCTCCGGGAATGGTGGCTGGTTCATTGGAATCGGTCATCGGATAGGTGTCATCATCAAAGGGATCGAGAAGTACGGCAGCGATGAAAAGTTGTGTGTCACTCTCGGTTGCATTTCCTTTTTTGAGTTCTTGAATAAAATAAGAATGTTTATCTGCAGATGAAACTCCAGATACCTGAGGATGAAGAATAATTGCCATCGCCTGGGTGATTCTCACCACAACCATGCCTTGGAGAGGATTGACCGCTGCCATGAGATCAATCGTAAATTTTGTCTCCTTAAAACTTCCATCGGGATTGCGAAGAGGTTTTCGCGTTTCACTCAGTTGAAGAGCGCTTACCGTCAGGGTGGCTTTGGAAACTCTCTTTTCATCCGTAGGTTCACGATGAAAATGGAGACATCCAAAAAGAGGCAGGTTTTCTTTCGAATGTGCTCCGGGAAGAAGATCAAAACCGGTTGCTCCCCGCGAAACAGGAGAAAGATCAGTGGAACAATTTCCCCCTTTTATTTTTTCTGGAGTATCAAGAAGCTCAAATTTTGAAGCATCTTCTCCTTCAATATTTATTGACACAATGCGAAGTGGTTGAGTCGCTGTTTCTGAAAGTTTTAAGAAAAGAGGGACAACTTGATCCTTGGTTTCAGCGGTAATGTCACGAAAGGGAAAGTTTTCCCCATGCGCAATTTGTCGCAGCCGTTTCGTTGTTTTTACAAAAAGTTCGAGTTCCGGAATTTCTTGAATCGTGGTTTTCCCAGAGACGCGAGCTTCTATTTTTCCAACATCAGTAATGACGGTGATAAGGGCTCGGTCGATCGCAGCACTTCCGATGCCCGCAGAAGATCCATCACTTCCTCGTAGGTCGTGAGGATGATAAGCGACGACAACAAAAGCAGAAGCATTTTTCTTTTCCGAAGAAAACGGAGGAAGCGTAAAGGGAAGTTGTTGAGGCTGTGCCTCTTTTCCATTCAATGCGTTTTCAATTTTTTGTTGGATATCACGAATATTCGAAGCAACAAATACTCCTTGAACAGGGAGTGAAAATTCCCCTTTGGACTGAGAATGTTGAATATCTTCTAATGTAATTGATTCAATTGTCAGCGGCGTGACGCCATTATTGCGAAGCGCGAGCACTTGTTTTCCCGCCACAATTTTCATTTCGCTTGTCCCTTTGAGATCGATGGTGAGAAGGGGCGTGGCATTCGGATAACGCGCTTCACATGTTGATGTGACTTCGCCTAAAGGATTGCCTTCAACAGAAACCGGTAAGAGTTGGCACTGTTTCGAAGTGGCATCTTCACACGGTTTACAGTTCGTAAACGTTTCAGTTTCTTCACACTTGATGAGAGTGCATTGGAAGAAACGTTTTTCTGAACTTGTGGTGACCGTCATTTCTCCAAGATCTATTTTTTCTATTCGCGATTGAAGAATCTCTCCTTCTTCACTCAATGCATCGAGTGAAGGTTTCCCTTGCGGATTCAAAGCAGCGGCAACAAGTTGAAAGGCATCGTTGCCGATAATCATTGATTCCATCACTTTTCCTGGTTGCACATCATTGACGTGAGGATGAAAGGTAATGGAGAGAAGAAATGATTGTTGAGGACTGAGTTGACGAGTGAGGGGATCACGCGCATCGAGAGCAAAAGCGCCAATTTTGGAAGGAAGATCAATATCGAGTGTTTGAGAACTGATATTCTTGATTCGAAACAGCGCAGCTGTTTCAAACTTTGCGCCGACGTCTTGCTCATTTTGAGCAATATAGGTTCCATTCGAAACTTCGAGATACTTTCCTTCAGGAATCGGCGACGCGCTCTCGTGTCCAGATTCATTCAACTGTATTTTGTTCACCTCAAGTGAACGAGGAAGGCCTGAATCTCCACATTCCTCAAGTGTTGGCTTGATGGAACCTTCAAAGGAAGCCGTGAGAGACGCATCAAGAAGAAGATCATCAGTCGCATCAAAAAGATGAGGGAGTGTTGTTGCGGTAACAAGACGCATAGCTCCGGTTGAATCAGGAGGAGAACCGGCGAGAGAAGGGAGATACTTCAGTTCTGGAGTTGTCCCTGTTGTGAGGGTGAGGCCTGGGACCTCCGCGGAAGAGCCGATAATATTAATGAAAAGAGAGAAATCTTGAATGACGATATTGCCGACAGCATCGATCGTCCCCTCGCCTTTATTCTCTTCGCCCGTTCCATCTCCCTTGCCATTAATAATAATGGGAACAGGAAGAGCTTTGCCTTCAACTGCAATGTCAGGAAATTCGTCGCCTTGAATGGTGACCGTTGCGCCCGTGATGCGAAGAGGAAACGGAGGGACTTCGGTGCAGATGGGTCCCTCTTTTTCTGTGCCGGCTTCAAAGTGATCTCCTTTGAGAGTGACACAGAGCTTCGACGTAAAGGTGACATTACATTTGCGTCCCTTTACTTTTTCACCTGGGAGCGGCTCTTTTTTTTCAGCGACATCAGTTGAAGGAAAATAACGAAGTGGTTTGTCTTCTCCAACGCAGCTTGAGATGAAAAAAAATACAACAAAGAAGAGAGAAATGATTTCAAAACGCTTCGCTGTAACGGGTCCTGCCGTCTGCGGTGTTCCGGCACTCCCCCATGAACCGCGGGGGAGACCTCCCGGAACACACTCCGACGTCACCCGAATCTCATCAGTTTCGAAATCATTTCTCTCTTCATGCAATTTCATCATTGTCTCCTTATCGCCGAAGAAGAGAAAAGGTTGCGCCGCAAGATTCTGCAAGCCGCACTGTTCTGACGTGATGCGTTATCCTCTAACGCGCTCACCCTTTTTTTAACGAAACATTTCAGATTTATTGCCGAAATGGGAACGACATGAGCTTCTTCTTCAAAAAAACAATCACCTTTCTTTTTGTGCTCCCTCTTTTTTTTGTGCACACGACGAGCCTTTTCGCACAGTCAGAGACGACACCTTATGGGGCATGTCGAGTCTCCAAACCGATGCTACAGGTGCATTGTAGGGGTGATGGTGGATTTCTTTGTGTCGATACTCCTGAAGGAGGAGTGGCAGAAAAAAGTTTTATTCTTACGGGACGAGTTGATCAAAAAGAATCGGCCCTGAGTTCTTTCTCCTTTCGTGTGCAACATAACTATACCAAACAGACCACTCTTCTCGACACGCGTCATCCTCAAGAAAATTGTGGAGGTGAACTTACGGCGCAATCACCTTTTTGTTTGAATGCCGATGGAACTTTCAAAGCACGCATTGAATTAGAGGAGTTCGGACCTTATACCATTTTTGTCAGCGCCACGCGAATTTCAGGAAAACCAGAAAGTCGCACGGTGGCTATGAGTCGTGTTAAGGCTCTCTCGCTGGTGTCTGAAAAAATTGTCTTTGATCCGAACATTCTTCAGGGAAAAAAAGTGGATGCAACGCATGTCAATGTCACCGTTGATCTTCTTGAACCCGGCTGTGCATTTTGTGATTTTATTGGTGCTTCGACAGGTGGAGTTACCGTAACGGTTTCAAATCAGGTGGAAGAAGGAAATAATATCCGACAAATTGATTGTGAAACCAATGTTTCACCAGAGAGTATCGGGAGATTTGAGATCGGTGTCCCAGTTCTTGCGGGCACAAATATTCTGACCATGACTGCTTGTAATGCTGCGACAAAAGGAAATTGTCCTCATCTCACGGGCATTACATTTGAAGGCAAGAGTGAAGTAAAACCATTTGAAATTCTATCGCCATCTCCTTTACCTTCTTATCCGGCTTCACAATATCCGACAATTCAACTTTCGTTTCGACTGACGACCGACGCTGCATGCGTTCAGGTGACGCTGAATCGAAAAAATGTAGGTTGTCTGGAGAAGAATGGGGATGCTCGCTACAATGTCACTCTTCAACCACACGTAGGGATCAATGTCGTGAAGATCGAAGCGAACGAACAACACTCTTCATGGATTTTTGGATGGGGTGATATGGTAAGTCCATTCTTACATCCAGAAAAGAAACTTCATCTTCCTTCAGCACTTGGAGTTGAAATTCCAACCACGACCTTTACGAACATATTTCTTCCTCTTCTTAATAATTTTATGATGGCAGATGAATTTCAAACAATGCTCTCGTCTCTCTTTGAAAGCATGGGTGAGAAAAAAGAAACATCAGAAGAAGGGACACTGCCTGCAAATATCGTTGCTTCCATACCTGGATGTGATCAGAAGGCACTTGAAGGTTTCCGGATTGCACTTCGAACGCAACCCACAATAAGCAAAGCAAAAATTGAGACACTTCTTTTTGCCAATAATATAATCAATTTTACGATCAATGCCGATGATCTCAATGTGGGCATTCATCTTATTCGCGACATGAATCACGATTCGATTCCAGATCATAGTCCACTTCCCTTAAAGATAGCATTCAAAAAAGCCCTCTTTGATATCGAGCTTCGAGTCGAGAAAGATGAAAAAGGTCGGGGAAGATATTTAGTTGCGAGTCCTTTTACCGATTGTGTTTATAAAAGTGAAAGCGCTTGTTTTGATCGTCCTGCCTCGCTCATTCCGCAACGATTTGTCGGGAGCGCGGGACGACTTGGTCATTTTGTAGCGTGCGATGTTGAGGCTGCCGCAGATGATATCAAAGATGTTTGTAAATCCTTGAACAGTATTGATGCACAAACAGGAGCGGTCAGTGAAAAAGTTCTCGATGCGCTCAACAGCGCTTTTTATTGTCAAGGATCGGCGTACCTGACACATTTTTTAAGAGATGGAATAGAAGGACAAAAAATTGCGAACATTGATCTTCCGTTTTCATTTTCATTTGATAATGGGGTCAGTGTGGATGAAAACCACATGCGTTTGGATGCTGCATTTCAAGTAGGGAGTGAAATTTTTTATCAAAATATTCCTGCGCCACTTCAGCTTCCAACGGTTGGAGTCATTGTCTCTCCTGGAACGAAAACATTTTCTCCTTCGAATTTTGCAGATCGTCGTATGATGAGTTTGGAACTTTCTGCAAATACCATCAATGCGCTTCTTTTTGCTTTATCATCGCATCTTCGTATTGATCTTCATGAAGTGATGCTGGAAAAATTTGGTTATAGTTTTCTGGAGAAATGTGATCGTGCAGAGAAAAAGGATACCTTTTGTCCCCTACGACCAACGGTCAGCGGGCTTTTAGGAACATCCCTTGTTTCTTATGGGTATGATGTCGAAGATGCGAATCATCCGCTGATGGTCCGCATTGAGCCACATCAAGCGCTTGCGCCACGTCTGCAGATTTTGGAGAAAGATCGTATTGAACTTCAAATTGGCGGACTTCGTGCCAGCTTTTTTGCTCTCGAAGTGGATGAAGACCTGGGTCGCAATGAATTTGGAAATTGGACAATCAAATTGGATGATCACAGCAATCCCATGATTCGTAAAATTTCAAAAAATGCGCGTGATTCGCAAATTATTATGTTTGAACTCACACTCCTTTTGCCGATCCAGCTTGGCGCATTGGAACCGTTGTCAGAGGATCCATCACAATTATCTCTGAAAATTATTCCTCATGGGAAAGAGGCTACTTTTCTTTTAACTCCTCTTCCGTCAACCAATACGACAACGATTCCTGCAGAAAGTTTGGTGCTTCAACTTCGACAGACGTTGCAATATGCGCTTGCTCTTTTTTCAGGAGAAGAGACAGGATTTTCTGTCCCACTTCCAAAAGGAATCGATTTTTCAGATGACCAAAGTCTTTTTTCTCAATTGGGAATTCAAAAACTCGAATGGGGCAATGATGGACTCATGTTTTCTTTGGAAGTAGAACGGCAGAGAATCAATATGGCGATTGATGCTTTCATGTTGCAGCTCTTGCATCAAAAAGGAAAACTTCAAGAATATCAGTTGCCTTAAAAAGGAAAAAGAACCTCTCTCAAAACGTTTTATCGTTTGAGGGTCCTGCCGCCTGCGGCATTCCGTCATTAGACTTCTTGCATAACCTCAATAGAATCCAGCCTATAAAGTTTTTGTTTTCAAAGAGATACACTTGGATGTCATCGCGAGCGAAGCGTGGCGATCTCCCGAGTAAACAGAGGAGATTGCCACGCCCTTCGGGCTCGCAATGACAACGAGTGTCACCCAGGGTTACGCAAGAGGTCTATTGTCATTCCCGCGAAGGCGGGAATCCAGAAAACAACGAAAACACTGGATCCCTGCTTTCGCAGGCATGACAAAAAAAGATCAAAAGCCATTTATGAAGTGGGCTCTAAAAACGTATGACTTGCTCGACGATTTGATTTTCACCTACTTCAATATTGATCCACTTTTTGAGCATTTGAGATGAGTCGGTGTCGTGGTACGCAGCTTCCATGTAATATTTCCCGGGTTCAATTTCAAACGTTTGCCAATCGTTTGCCGTCGAACCATTGATGAGTTCTCGATCAGAGCCGTATTGGAAAATTTTGAAATGACAGGTGATAATCTTACTATTCGGTCCACGTCCTATGATTTTGATTTTTCCTTGTGTAAAGATGGCTTCGTGACTGACGGTTTTGGATTCTTCAACGCGCACATCTTGCAGCCATACCGTGCGAGGTTCTTCTTCGGGCTTGAGCGTTTCTATTTTTTCAGCGCGAATATCATATACTCCGGGAAGTGTTTCGAATGTATTCCAATTCTTCGCCGGTGGAGCTGACATGACCACTTCATCAGTCCCTTCTCGATAAAGGGTGAATTTCGTTTCAAAAAGATGTTCTTTCGAATCTCTTCCTCGAAGTCGCAACGTTCCGAGCGCAAAAAGAGCATTCACATCGATCGGTTTTTCGATCGTTACTTTCATATCATTCAAGAGAAGCATCGGTTTTGGTTCTGTTTGAGCTTGAGAAAGGAACGCCTCAAGATCATACGTTCCAGGTGGGATGGAAAGTTCCACTATCTTTGTTCCTTCATAATCAACTTCCGTCAATATTTCCTGTTTATTATCTTCGTGAAGAACAAAGTGAGCACGAAGTGGTTTTTTCTGATTATCTGTAGCCGTCAGACGCATGATTCCAAGTTCAAACGTTGCCATTGCCTCTGTTGTTTCAGCTGCTTTGACGATGATATTTGTGAGCCTTGTTCCGGGATATGCGGGCATTTCAGGATCTTGAGCTTGCAGAAAGAAATCATAACTTCCCGGTGAAAGCGTAATGGAGCCACCCTCAGCATTAAAGGCGCCGCTTGCGACGAGCGATTCTGGTTTTCCGCTGACGGAGACTTGGAAAAGAAAGGGAATCGATTTTTTTTGCGAGGTGATACCTTTGAGAATGACTTCGCCATGTTGAAATTTAAATCGTTCTTCTTTTGCTTCACCGACACCAAGGATGATTTCTTCATGCGTGAGCGTAAATTGATCAGGACTTTCATCGGCACGTTCTGCTGTAATGTCATACGTGCCTGGCGAGAGAAAAAGTGACGCGGGTTTTGCATCTGTTTTCATTTCCGGAAGTGAAACTCCTTCACCTTTGCGAGTGATGCGATAGAGAGCACCGATAAGTTGTCCAGAATCATCAATTGCAGAGAGTGTTAAAGATCCTAAATCAAACGTGACGGTTTGTTCCACTTTTGTGCTTGCGAGAACTTCCACTCCCTTCAAAATTTTTGAAGGTTTGCGTGATTCGGGGGATTGCGGATATTCGATAAGAATATCGTAGGTTCCTGGATCGAGACGCAAAAGTTTCGTTCCAAAACTGTTTTCCTTGCGGAACACTTTTTCCGCTCCTGGCTGCAGGATGCTGAGTGTTGTGGGGAGTGGAGTTGCTCCCACCATGGTCATGATTTTCAAATTATAGGGGACCGTGGAATTAATGGCTTCATCGAAGGCTGTTCTGAGTTCTTCTTCTGTTCGTGCAAGGAAAAAACGCCCATCGCCTTTTGAAGCGATACACGAAAGTTTTTCCTGCTCTTGTGGTTCAATGTCAAATCCGATGACGTGGATCATTGTTTTGCCCGTTGTCTGTTGAATTTTTTCAGCAACAAGACATGGATCTGCGTCACAGGTATCGCCTCCATCTACAATCGCGACAATTAAACGATCAGCTCCACTTTCAGCAGGAAAATCTTTTGCGGCTTGTTCTAATGCCAAAGCAAGCGGACTTGTTCCTTGTGCTTTGAGTGGTTCCAACACCTGGCGGATTCCATTTGGATCCGCTTCGCCCATAGAATAAAGAGATTTGGTATCATCACACTTCTTCGCTTCAGCAGGAGCTTCAGAACCGAAAACACGTAAACTGACATTCCGAGGAAAATCTTTTTGAAGAGCCACTTCATCTAAAACGTCAATTAAAGTTTCGCGCAAAAGAGAAAATTTAAAGACAGAACTTTTTCCAAAAGGAGCATTCATGCTTCCGGAAGCATCAAGAAGAATGACAATGTCACTTTTTGAGGTCATCAGTTTCGGAACAAAAGGAAGCGGCGCTGGTTTCGAAACTTCCGGTATTTTTGCTGGTAGAGGAATATTGGGAGCAGCGAGAGAAGGGACCTCCTGAAGAGGTGTCGTGGTATCCGTTGTTCCAGGCAAAGAAGTGACAGGGGTTTGAGGTGTTGAAGGCCCTGACATGGGAAGGGCTTCTGGAGGAAGAGAGGGTGGAAGGAGCTCTTCTTCTTCAGGTCCACCGAGAATGGGAATGTCGCCTGTTTGTTCTGCTTTCAGAGTGGTCTGAGCTGGTTCTTCACTGCTTTTTAATTCTAACTCCTCTTTTTTATTGCAAGAAAGAGGGGTGAGAAGAAACAAAAGAAGGGGGATTGACAGTAAACAATGAAGCATAGTGAGATGTGTGTAGCACAGGTAAATCTATTTGAAAATAATGAGTTATCAGATGAAAAGAAATTGAGCAACTTTTGGTGTCAGAAAGCCGAGATGAGAGATACCTATGAAGTCATCTGGGGAAGTAAAAATCGGACATTTTAAAGGTTCTTTCCTTCAAGGGGATATTTTTGATGATGGATCATCTTCATCAGTAAAAAAGGGCCTCGATGCAACCGGGCAAGATTCTTTTTCACGGCATGTTTTTTCAGCATTGCCTACATGGAATGTAGGTGGAGCAGCTCTTTCTTTATTTGCCGCACAGCCGAAAGAACCAGTATATAAAGAACTCTTAACCGGAACTGCATTACGTTTGACAGAACCCAATCCTCAGAATCAGGTGATGGTGGCCATCGCAGCAGAGAATGTAGAGGAGATGAGAGAGGGGAAAGAGCGTATAGCGGATTTTATGAAATCGTGGTCGCCGGCTATGCAAAACAACGCTCTTTTTTACGAGTTTGATACCTCTGACGCTTCACTGAAGCGTGCAGATATGTTGAAGACACTCCTCGGTTTGAAAAAAAAGGGTCTTGCTGTCATTTATATTCGATATGAAAACTCGGATAAAGCTACAGCATACGTGAAGGAGGGAGAGAATTGGAGAATGGTTCAAAATATTCCGGGCTCTTCATCTCCTCAATTTTCTGTTGAAAGTGGCACAGTAGAAATGAAATCCCCCTCAGCACCTCCAGTATCAGCGCCAGTTGCGCAAGTTCCAGAAGTGCCTGAAACACGAGCTCCCAAAAATGTAACGGACATTGAACTCACTACCACCGATCAATTAGATGATGCCTTTGCTGCAGTTCAAAGTGGAAAAGATGTCTATGTTCTTTTGTCTCCATTAAGGGCAAGTAAAGAGCAGGACGCAGCGAGACTGCTTGCAGGTTCAAAAGAAACTATTCTTTATGTGTATAACTCATCTTCAGATGAAGCATCATCTGTTTATGAAGCACTGCAAGATTTGGATGATCTTTTGACACCTGTAGTTCCGACTCGTGCTCGTTTGTCGAAACCACTTTTGGTAAAGCTCGAGATTGCCATTTCACCACACACCCATAAAAAAGTATTTCGAGGAAAACGAAGCGTTCCTGGAGCACAGCCACATGAGCATCAATCCTTCGGTATGGGTCCGGTAGGTTCAAAAGATAAAAAAACTCATAAGCATGCTCATCCACTTGCTTCTGCAATGAGGAAAAAATGGAGCAACTATCCTGACGAAGGAATAAAACTTGTAAAACCTCGACAAAATGTTGGTGAGCTTGCACCGCGTTCTCTACAGACGGTAGGTGCATATTATCAGGAGCTGAGTGCCGATAACTTCTTAGAACGTGTTGGGAAAGGTCTTGCTGAAAAAACACTGACTGAAGGAGGAAATACAGCTCGCATCCTCGTGGTTCACGATCGACATGATGAAAAGGCTCGTGGTGTATTGCCGAACTATGTAGAAAACGACGATGTCAGGAAAAAGAAAGCCTTTTGGATCGACTGGAGCAAGGTCCCTTTCGAGAAGCGTGCAAAATTGCTTGAACAGCTTCGCCTTGACCCATGGGATATGTGGCATCGAAAATCAGTTGTCATCGATATCAAAGGAAAGCTTGAAGGAGAAAATTTACTGCTTGAAAATTATCAACTTGTTGAACATGCGGGAGAACTTTTTTCATTCGATGATTTCAAATCGTATGAAGGGATGCAAGGAATGTTGCCTTTTGAGATCGCTGAAAATAGCACTTTTGGGCCACGTCAAACGCGGAATAATTATCTAACCAGAATCACGAAACGCAATAATGCTCAGCAGGCTTTGGTGATTGCAGGTGAGTTTGCGGATCAAAACCCCGAGCGTACGAAAAGTACATTAGCAGTTCTCTCGAGCGCTCTTCTTGCGAGAGATGTTGTTGAGGGAACGTATCCTATTGTTTTTATTCAGGCTGAAAAAGATACGCCAACCTTTACTCTTTATAAAAAAGATAAGAAGAATGATGGAAATTGGGAAGATCGCGGCAGTGGTCCTCTTCTTCGATCGATCCTTTCCAAGAAATATGTAGAAGAACGAATTATAAAATCAGAAAAAAATCAGCTTATTATTGCTGGAAACCCTACTGATCCAGAAACACGCCGATTGCTCGGGTATACTTTGAGAGCTTATACGAAGAGCGACCTCCGTGTACAACCAGCTGCTGGTGTTGATGCTGAGCCTGTTCAAGAAGTTTACTTTCTCTCTCTCTCTCTTCTTAAAAAGGAAGGTCCTTTTGTGTTTATGAGGGATCGAGAATCTGGAACCGAAGCAGCAAGAATTGCTGCTATTGATATCGCAACAGTTACGCAAAAAGGTTTTCCTCTTGTTTTTAATGTAGATAGTTCTCCTGGAGAACAACGCGCCCTTGTGCTTCTCGATCCCAATAAAGCACTCGTTACAGAAGCAGAGTTGGGAGATCAAACGCCGCTCATCCCCGCAAAAGATAAAATTCAAACAACGTCTTATGTCGTTGACAGGTCAGTTCATTCGAGTTCTTCACGAAGAGTGATGACGTCTCCTGATGACTCAGCGCCTGCTGCTCCATCTGCTCCTCCACCACAAGCAGCACCAAAAAAAACTCCTAAAGCACCTCCACCTCCTGCGGAAGAAAAAGATGATGAAACTGATGCCCTACCAATAGAGCCAGGAAAAAGCATTGCGATTGAAGATCGCGGGGTTTTAGAGGGCGAAGGAGCTGAAGAAAAAAAGCCTGCTGTGCCAAGTGATCTTTATCATTGGGCTGGTGATGAGGTAAAAAAAGATATTCTCAAGCGTCTTCTTGAGCCAAATCGATCAAAGCTTGCAGCATTGGTAAAAAAATTAAGGATAGAACGAAACGCAAAACTGCGTGTGATTGTAACGCTTTCACGCATCCAGGGGAACAATCAGAATGTGCATGCCACCATCAAAGCTGATACAACACGTGCAAAAAATGGTACACAACCTCAAACGCATGGTACCTATTTTGAAGGGATGGATCGAACGAGGGCAAAAAGACTTTTCAGTGCGATTGAAAACGGAGAATATACACTTCCGGTAACAGCAGGTGAGATAGCGCAATGGTTTCGTCCAGAAGAGGGATTGAGTGATGAAAAACGGAGTTTTGCAATTGAGGTTGAACTCTCTGTCGCAGAAGGTGGGAAGAAGAGAAATAAAGTACGAAAGAAATCTTCAACAAAAGGTGTAGTTGACTTCAACGAAACAGAAGCGGAGCAACCATAAACGAATCGTCAAAAAAATGACAGTATTTCAATTCCTTAGCAGTCTCCCGAAAAACAACCTTTCATTTTGAGAAAAATTCGCGTAACCTCTAGAAATATCGAGGAGTCTTTTTCATAAAAAAGCTATGGAAACCACGTGGAGCGTCAATCCTTCGTCACTTGGAACCTTAAATAGTGACGAACTCAAGCAAGTGGCCTCTTCTTTGGCTGAACGCGTCGAGCGACTCGAGCGGCTGGTGCAGGTCATCTCGCGTGGCAAGTATATGTGGGAATCAACTTTCGATGCGATTACGTTACCGGTTCAAATCGTGACCGAAGAATACGAAATTCAACGTGCCAATGTGAGCTGTGCAGAAGTGGGTGGGGGCGATATCGTGAACTTTACAGGTCATCACTGCTATGAAGTTTTCGCAGGTCGCAAAACCCCCTGCGGTGGCTGCCCTTTGCAAGAATCGCTTCGAAAAAATACCACGGTGAATTCCATTCTTTCGGATGAAATCCACGGACGCCATTTTCAAGTTTCTGCTTATCCCTATGTGCATGATGCGACGACCGGCAAACGATCGGTCATTCTCTCCTATCGTGATGTGACCGAAGAACAGCGTCTTCAGCAGGAGATCGTGCAGCAAGAAAAGATGGCAGCAATCGGAATGCTCGCCGGTGGTGTGGCGCATGAAATCAACAATCCACTCGGTGGCATTGTTGCCTTCACGCAACTTATCCTTCGCAATGTAAAAAAAGAAGACGATCAATTAAAAAGCGATTTGAAAGAGATTGAAGGAGCGGCCATGCGTTGCAAACGCATTGTGGCTGATCTTCTCGAATTTTCGAGAGTTTCAAAAGAACGAAAAAAACTGATGTGCCATTTAAAAGATGTTTTTGAAAAAGTGATTCCGTTTGTGCATGCTGAGATGAAAAATTTAAACATTCATTTTGAACTCCATGCTGAAGAAAATCTTCCTGCCATTGCTGCAGAATCGGATCGGCTTCAACAAGTTTTTTTAAATCTTCTGACCAATGCCTGTCATGCGATGCCCAAAGGTGGAAGTCTAACGGTCGATATGCGAACGTCCTCTTCCAAAAATGATGTCGTGGTCAGTGTGATTGATACCGGTGAAGGAATTGCAGCAGAACATCTTTCCAAAATATTTGATCCGTTTTTTACAACCAAAGATCCCGGGAAGGGGACTGGGTTAGGACTTTCTATTTGCTATCGCATTATTCGTGAGCATGGCGGATCCATTGATGTCGAGAGTGAGCTTGGCAAGGGGACAACGTTCCGGATGACGCTTCCCAAAGCGGTCTCTGTCTAAGGAGGTTGTATGTCGCGCATTTTGGTAGTTGATGATGAAGCTTCGATCCGAAAAGCGCTTGAGCGTTTTTTGCGAGAGTTGGGGCATGAAGTTTTTGTGGCGGCTGATGGCGAGGAGGCGCTTCATATTCTTCAAACCGAAACGCTCGATTTGGCGCTCGTTGATCTGGTGATGCCGAAGATCGATGGCATCGAACTCATTCGACGTTTGAAGCAGCACGATCCAAATATTGTGGCGATCGTCCTGACCGGTTTTGGAACGATCACCTCTGCGGTCGAAGCCATGCGTGCTGGCGCGTATCATTATCTGACGAAGCCGTTTGAGCTTGATGATATTGCTTCGCTCATTTCATTGGCACTTGATCATCGTGAACTCAAACAAGAAAATCGTCGCCTCAAAAGCCAACTTCATGGTCGATATCGATTTGAAAATATCATTGGGACCAACGAAGGCTTAGGTCCTGTTTTTGATATGATCGAACGGGTTTCAGAAACTGATAGCACCGTGTTGATTTTAGGTGAAAGTGGAACCGGAAAAGAACTGATTGCTCGAGCCATTCATTATAATAGTCCGCGTCGAGATAAATCTTTGGTGACCGTAAACTGCGCTGCGATTCCTGAAGATCTTTTAGAGTCGGAACTTTTTGGACATGTGCGAGGCGCTTTTACGGGTGCGGTGCAAACTCGACCCGGAAGATTTGATGCAGCTCATCACGGGAGTATTTTTCTCGATGAAATTGGAGATATGAGTTTAAAGCTTCAGGTGAAACTCCTTCGTGTTCTTCAAGAGCACCGATTTGAACCTGTTGGTTCGAATAAAACGCACCAAGTTGATGTTCGAATTATTGCTGCCACCAATCAAGATTTAGAAAAAGCGGTCAATGAGGGACGTTTTCGCGAAGATCTTTATTATCGCTTACATGTCATTCCCATTCGTGTCCCACCCTTGCGGGAACGGCTCGCTGATGTTCCACTTCTTGCGGAACATTTTATGAAAAAATTTAATAAGGCAAATAATCATCATGTCAGAGGTCTTTCCTCTGATGCTCTTGATGCCATGATGAATTATGCATGGCCCGGAAATGTACGTGAGTTAGAGAATGTGATTGAACGCGCAGTGGTGTTACAACACGATGGAGAAATTCAAGCAAAAACCCTTGAGGAGAAATTGCGGCAACCAAAAGTTTTGGGAGAACGAAAAGATGCAACCACGGCAGCGCATGTGGGGATTCGTATTCCCGATGAAGGCATTTCATTTAAACACGCAGTTGCGGATTTTGAAGCCCAATTGATTCTACAAGCCTTGGAAAAAACAGGTGGGAATAAAAATCAAGCAGCATCACTTTTAAAATTAAATCGAACGACACTTGTCGAAAAAATTAAAAAGCAACAACTTGAAAAACGAACGACGGGATAATGATGACGAAGATAACCGATTTACTTATTGTGGATGATGACGAAACGCTTGTCCGTGTTTTTGAACGTCTGGCGCGCGAGCGGGGATGGAGCTATCAGATTGCTCGTGGCGGAGATGAAGCAGTTCAAAAATTAGGAAAGAATGTTTTTGCCGTCGCGCTTCTTGACATGAAACTTCCCGGGTATTCTGGTCTTCAGGTGCTGGAATATATCAAAAAAAATAAAATCCCTACTGAAGTTCTGATGATTACAGGTGGTGGCTCCGTTGAAGCGGCTGTTTCTGCGATGAAGCAAGGAGCTTATGATTTTCTGACCAAACCTTTCGATAATATTGAGCGAATCGCACTTGTGATCCAGAAAGCACACGAACGTTATGAGATGACGCAAAAATTAACGCAGCTCGAGCGACAACATTCCGGTTCGACTTCCTATGAAGATATCATTGGGAAAAGTAAAAAAATGCAGGAAATTTTTTCGACGATCGATGCTATAGCCAGTACAGATTCTACAGTTCTGATCTATGGGGAAAGTGGGACCGGAAAAGAACTCATTGCTCATGCGATTCAGCGGCGATCGAAACGAACGGAAAATCCCTTTGTCATTATTAACTGTGCGGCCATCCCCGCAAATTTATTAGAGTCTGAATTTTTTGGACATCGAAAAGGCTCTTTTACGGGAGCTATTGCTGACCGAAAGGGACTTTTTGAAGAAGCAGATAAGGGGACTGTTTTTCTTGATGAAATTGGAGAACTTCCTCTTCCCCTTCAAGTCAAAATTCTTCGTGTTCTTCAAGAAGGTGAGTTGCGACCCATTGGAGAGACTGATGTTCGTAAAGTAGAAGTACGTGTCATAGCCGCGACAAATCGTGATTTGCCGATGCTCGTAAAAAAAGGAGAGTTTCGCGAAGATCTTTATTATCGGCTCAATGTGATTAATCTTTTTATTCCTCCTTTACGTGAGCGTGCCGAGGATATTCCTCTGCTTGCCTATCATTTTTTGGAAAAATGTTCGAAGCGCTCAAAGAAAAAGATCGAAAAAATATCAGTTGATACGCTTCAAGCGCTTCAAAATTATTCGTGGAGTGGCAATGTTCGAGAGCTTGAAAACGTCATCGAGCGGGGAGTGGTGATGGCCAAAGAAGATATTCTCCAAGCTCAAGATCTTCCCGCAAAAATTTTAGGAGAATCTTTTTATGTCGATGGAGAAGTCATGGATGCTGATCTCTCGGATCTTGAATATCAAAAGGCCAAAGGGAGAGCGCTTGGATCGTTTAATCGAGCCTATATTGGGAACTTATTGCGACTTACGCATGGCAATGTTTCTACCGCTTCTGAAAAAGCAGGAATGGATCGAAGTAATTTTAAAAAACTGATTAAGCGATACAACATTAATATTGATGAATATCGTCATTCATCACGAAAATAGGAAGGGGCTCTATGAAGGATGCTACGATTGTCATTGCTTCTGCGGGGAAAAATCCTCCCATTACTATTTTCAAAGCGCTTGAAAAAGTAGGCTGGAAGACCGTGAAGATTTCGATCAAGAATCTTGAACCGACGCTGACCTCTTCTTCTCCGGATTGCGTGATTGTGATGCTCGAGGAAAACGATCGCGATCTTATTCTTCGTGTGCTCGAAACGATGAAATTTTATGATGATAATCTTCCTCTGCTTGCGGTGTCCGAATCTCAATCGCTGGAAGATGCCGTGAATGTGATGAAAGCGGGCGCTTACGATTATTTTTCGATCCCCATTGATCATGAAAAGTTGCGCCATTCGGTTTCGAATGCCGTGAGACTGTATAAACTGACCAAGCGAGTTTTTCTTCTGGAAAGTCAGATGGGATGGCGTGGTCGTTTTGATGATATCATTGGCCAAAGTTCAAAGATGCAAGAGATCTTTGGAATGGTGCAAATGGTGTCAAAAAGTAATGCCACGGTTTTAATTCAGGGTGAAAGTGGAACGGGGAAAGAGCTTATTGCCAAAGCTATTCATCGGCATAGCGATCGCGAGAAGAAAATATTTCTCGACATTAATTGTGGCGCGATCCCGCGCGAGCTTCTTGAAAATGAAATGTTTGGACATGAACGAGGTTCTTATACCGGAGCGGATCGGCGTTATATTGGAAGTATTGAACGAGCGCATGGAGGAACTCTTTTCCTCGACGAAATTAGCGAGATGGATATGTCGCTACAGGTGAAGCTCTTGCGATTTTTACAAGAACGGACCTTAAATCGCATCGGGGGCAATGAACAAATTTCAGTCGATGTGCGCATTGTGACGGCGACGAATCGCAATTTGGTGAAAGAAGTGGAAGAGGGACGTTTTCGTGAAGATCTCTTTTATCGATTAAATGTGGTTCCGATTAATCTTCCTCCACTTCGAGATCGACGTGAAGATATTCCAGTGCTTGCCAAATCTTTTCTCGAAAAATATTCTATGAAAAATGAAAAAATCTTTCTCGATTTTGCTCCCCAGGCCATGGAAGCGTTGCTTGCGTATGACTGGCCGGGAAATGTGAGAGAACTTGAGAATGTGATTGAGCGCGTTGTTGTTCTGAATAACGATAGTCGTGTAAAGCTTGCGCATTTTCCAGCGCAAATTCAAACCACACGCAAAAAAGCAACCATGCAGTCCTCATTTACAGATGTGATGCCAATTGATATGGAAAAGATCCTCCCCTTGGAGCTTGTGGAGAAATATGCTATTGAAGCGGCGCTCCAACGTTGCTTGGGAAATGTAGGCGAAGCCGCTGGAAAACTCAAAATTGGTCAGGCAACATTATATAGGAAGATTAAACAGTATGGCTTACGAGTTTAGAAGCTAGTTGAAATGAACTTATGTCATCCCCGCGCAGGCGGGGATCTCATGAGATTCCCGCTTTCGCGGGAATGACAACAGATTATTCCGGCGCTAAAGAAGAGGAGAGGATATGAATATCAAAGTTGAATCGTTAGGAGATGTTTCGGTCGTGAAATGCGGTGGCAATCTCGATGCTGACTCTGTGGCCGTTTTTAAAAAGATAACTTCAGAGCTCGTCAATCAAGGATCTGTGCGATTGGTCGTGGACTGTTCATTGCTCAAGTTTATCGACAGTATGGGGCTCGGCGCTATGATTTCATTGCTGCGTCGTGTTCGGAGTCGCGATGGCGATGTTAAAGTTTCTGCTTTGAATGCAGATGTGAAAGCGATTTTTGAGATTACCCGTTTGCATCGGCTCTTTGAAGTTTGCACTGATGCAAAAGCCGCATGCAAATCATTTAAAGGATAGACCCTATGGTCTATCGTCATTTCACCGTCTCCGTTACGATCGGGAGCGACACGCGCTACCTCTCATTTCTTCGTGATTTGGTGAAGTCCTCTGCGCGGCTTGTCGGAAGAAAAGCATTCCCTCGCGCACTCGAACGACCGCTCAGTTTAGCCTTGATCGAGGCAGTCAATAATGCCATCTTTCATGCCCATCACGGGCGACGGAGTGAACCGATTCAGGTGATGATGAAGATACGACCCAAGTGGGTTGCAGTAGAAGTCGAAGATTCTGGACGAGGACTCTCTCGCAAGAAATTAAAGGGGCGCGCGCCCCACGAGCTGGAAACGCATGGACGTGGCCTCTTTCTCATTCGGCAATTAGTAGATTCGGTTCAATCACGCCGACGAGAGAATCGTCATGTCTTAAAAATGATGTGTTGGAAGAAAACTCATGTCTGAAAATCAAACAAAAGCGCTCGAAGTCATCCATCGTTTAAGCACAGCGATTGCGGAAGCGACGGAGCTGACACAAGTTTATGACTTGATTCTGGATCAAGTCATTGAACTTCTTCACGTCGAAAAAGCGTCGGTCATGATCTATGATCCTTCGCTTGACGCTCTTCGTGTCGTTGCTGCTCGTGGCATGTCGCGTGAAGTGATGGAGAAAGCGATTGTGCGAGTGGGTGAAGGAATCAGTGGAAAAGTCTTTGCGCGTCACGAACCGCTTCTCGTCGATGATATCCGAGGTGAAACCTTGGGGCCGAAACGTGATCGCTATCGCACGCATTCGCTGATGTCAGCGCCAGTGACTTGTTTCCCGATGAAAATGGGAAAAGAAACGTTAGGCGTTATTAATGTGACAGATCGTTCGAATGGAAAAGATTTTACGCAAGAAGATTTGCAATTGCTCATGACTATTTCAAATCAAGCAGCTTCTTATTTACATGTCTGTCAACTTCTTGAAAAAATTCAATCGGGCGAACGTTTACGACAACAAGTGGAGATTGCGCGACATATTCAATATCGACTTTTGCCGGGTGATCCTCCTGCCATCGATGGTCTTGATATTGCCGGACAGCTTGTGACCGCAGATCGTGTTGGAGGAGATTATTACGATTACTATATGCTTCGTGAAAGTCGTCCGGGGTTTATCATTGCGGATGTTTCAGGACATTCAGTAGGCGCTGCTATGATTATGGCTGCGTTTCGAGCTGCAGTGAAGTCACAGCAAGATGCAGATTTTTCGCCAGCGACTCTTGCTCAACGTGTGAATCACATTCTCTACGCGGATCTTTATCAAGCAGAACAATTTATTTCCATGGCGTATGTGCAGTATCTTCGCGCGCGACAAATGATTCAGTTTACGAATGCCGGTCATCCTGCGCCACTTCTGTGGAGAGCAACTGAAAAGCGCGTTGAACATCTGATCACGGAAGACCCTCTCCTTGGGATTGATGAACATACGACCTTTCATGAGAAAAAAATGGTGGTGAGTCCGGGAGATGTTCTTCTTCTTTATACTGACGGCATTACAGAAGCGGCGAATAATGAAGGGGAACGTTTTGGTCTTGAGCGTCTGGAACAGTTGCTTCGAGAAAGGGCGCACGAGAGCGCTTTGCGCTTGCTCGATCATCTTATTTCGTCCGTCACTGATTTTATGAAACCTCAACATCCTCGCGACGATATTACAGCGCTTGTCATAAAGGTCTGTTAGGATGAATTTTTTTGAAAGTCAGACTTATCTTGAAACGCTGATCCCCAAAGATTTTCGCGCTGATCTGAAACCGATGGCAGAAGTTTGTGATCATTTTGGGAATCCTCAGCTTTCTTATCCGACAGTTCATGTCTGCGGAACAAACGGCAAAGGTTCAACTTGCGCTTTTCTTCAGAATATCTGTGCCTTCAATGGCTTCAAAACTGGACGTATGATTTCTCCTCATCTCATTCGGCTGACGGAACGCATTCACATCAATGCTCAAGAAATTGATGAAGAGAGTGTTGTTCTTTTAACGGATGAGATTCGAGAAAAGACAAATGACTTAAGCTATTTTGAATTTTTAACGCTTATGGGTTTTCTTTTTTTTCAGCGTCAACAGATCGACATCGCGGTGATTGAAACGGGCCTGGGCGGAAGATGGGATGCGACGAACGTGGTGAAGCCTCATGTTGCGGTGATCACTTCTATTTCGTTTGATCATATGCGTCACTTAGGAAATACGCTTACAGCGATTACCACAGAAAAATGCGGTATTCTCAAAGAAGGAATGCCAGTCGTCACGGCGCAGCAACCGGATGAAGTGATGCAAGTGATCGAACAGATCTCGCGTGAAAGGGGATGCGAACTTTTTGTTGCAGATCCTCGAATGATTTCATCGCCACTTGGGCTTGCGGGAGAACATCAGAAACAAAATGCTGCATGTGCGGCAGTCGCTACGTCTATTTTAAAAACAAAAGGTTTTTCTCTTTCCAACATTGAAAAAGCTTTATTGAAAACAACGTGGCCTGGGCGTTTGGAATATCTTTTACCCAATGTTCTTCTGGACGGTGCGCACAATGAAGATGGTTGTCGAAAACTAGCAGCATATCTCCGCGCACACTGCGATCCTTTCAAAACGATTCTTGTTTTTGGTGTTTTTCGCGATAAAAATTACGAAGCGATGCTACGGTTTCTTCAGCCTTGCGTTGCCAAGATCGTCATTGTACGAGCTCCATCACATAGAGCGGCTGAGCCCGATGAGATTGCGGCCATTGCGGTGCGAGAGGGGGCAAAAGTCTCGTGCAAAGAATCGATTGAAGAAACTTTCGATGACTGTTTTTATTCGCTTGCTCCTGATGAAACGCTTGTCATTGCTGGCTCGTTGAGTGTGGTTGGAGCCGTTCGAAAACATGTCGGAGAACATTATGGCATTTCCCACAACACGACTGCGACGACTTCGCGTGAGCGAACCGTTGCGTCATCTCGTCGCTGAGACCACTGTCGTGGCTTCCAATTTGGTGTTTCCTCTGTTCGTTGTTCCGGGGAAAGGAGTGCGTCGTCCGCTTCCCTCACTTCCTGGACAGTTTCATCTTTCGGTTGATGAACTTGTCAAAGAGGTGAGAGAAACATTTATGAAAGGCATTCATGCCTTTTTGCTTTTTGGAGTTCCTGATACAAAAGATGAAAGAGGAGAAAGCGCTTGTCGCGATGATGCTCTTATTCCTCAAGCTCTTCGCGCCGTAAAAGATGAAGTGCCGCAGGCGTGTGTCATTACTGATGTTTGCCTTTGTGCGTATACCACGCATGGACATTGCGGCGTGGTGGATGAAAAGGGAAATATTCTGAATGATCCAACGCTGGAGATTCTTTCATCTATGGCGCTTGCACATGCTCGTGCTGGTGTCGATGTCATTGCTCCGTCAGACATGATGGATGGTCGCGTTGCCGCTCTTCGCAAAGCGCTTGATCACAATGGATATCAACAGACATTGATTATGAGTTATGCTGCAAAATTTGCTTCTGCTTTTTACGGTCCCTTTCGTGATGTTGCTCATTCGACCCCACAATTCGGTGATCGCAAAACATATCAGATGGATATGCGCAATGGACGCGAGGCGTTGCGTGAGATGGAGCTTGATCTTCAAGAAGGGGCAGATATCGTGATGGTGAAACCGGCGATGCCCTATCTCGACGTCATCAGTAAAGCACGTGAGCGCTTCGATGCTCCGATTGCTGCGTATCAAGTGAGTGGTGAGTATGCCATGATCAAAGCAGCCGCAAAAGAAGGCTGGATCAATGAGAGAGCGGCGATGATAGAATCACTCATGGCGATTAAGCGCGCTGGTGCTGATATGATTATTACGTATTTTGCAAAAGGCTTCGTGGAGTGAAAACTCAATTGCAAAACTGACAAATGATTCGGGTGGCACCGACGTTCGGATCCCAGGGGCGCCCCGCGTCAGCGGGGAGGTGGAACGACGGAGGTGACAGGACCCGTAACAGTAAATGTTTTGAAATTGAGTTTTCATCATAAAGTTATGACTAAAAAATTATATTTAATCGACGGTGCCAATTATCTGTTTCGAGCTTTTTATGCGATTCCATCACTGAGTAATTCAAAAGGGCTCCCGACGAACGCTCTCTATGGTTTTGCGCAAATGGTGCTCTCGCTTATTCGCGAGGAAAAGCCAGATTATATTGCGGTTGCGCTCGATCGACCTGAACCGACGTTTCGCCATCAGCTTTTCTCAGCATATAAAGCCAATCGCCGCGAACCACCGTCAGATCTGATTCCGCAGTTTCCGTATGTTCGTCCTCTGCTCGAAGCCTTGAATATTCAGATCATGGAGAAAGCAGGATTTGAAGCCGATGATCTGATGGGAACGGTTGCGCAGAAAGAAGCTTCATCTGAGTTGCAGGTCGTAATTGTTTCTGGAGATAAAGATTTACTCCAACTCGTCAACGATCATGTTTCTGTTTACGACACGATGAAAGCGATTCGTTACGGTGCGAAAGAAGTAGAAACAAAAATGGGTGTTCCTCCAGCTGAAGTCGTAGAGGTTTTAACGCTTGCGGGAGATGCCTCTGATAATATTCCCGGAATCTCTGGGATTGGGCCGAAGACAGCAGTGCAGCTCATTCAGGAGTATCATTCCGTTGAAAATATTTTGGCAAATCTTGAAAAAATAAAAACATCGGTGCGAGGACGAATTGAAGAGAAAAAAGAAGAACTCAAACTCTATAAGCAGTTAACGAAAATTGATATCGATGTTTCGTTTCCTTATATTCTCGAATCACTCAAGCTTACTCCTCCTCACCCCGAAAGGATGCAATCCCTTTTTTCGGAACTTGGGTTTACAAAACTGTTGCAACAACTTGCTCCGACTAAGGAGATCGATCGAAGTGGCTATCGCTTGATTCAACAAAAAGTGGATTTCATACAATTACTTGAGACTATAAAAAAACAGCGCAGCTGTGCGCTTGATTTGGAAACAACTTCCTTGGATCAGATGCAAGCGAAAATCGTTGGTGTCTCTGTTGCTTTTGCGAATCACGATGCTTTTTATATTCCGGTGGGGCATCGATTACAGCTCGGCGAACAACAACTTGAACTCAACTTTGTGCTCGAAGCGTTGCGCGCGCTTTTTTTAGATCCGAATATCGAAGTGGTTGGGCAAAATCTCAAATATGATCTGACAATTTTGAAACGACACGATGTTGAAGTGAAAGGAAAAATTTTTGATACGATGGTGGCATCTTATCTCGTTTCTTCGGGACCGCATAATCTCGATACGCTTGCGCAGGTTCACTTACATCACACAAATATCAGTTATGAAGATGTAACAGGAAAAGGAAAAAAACAAATTTGCTTTGACGAAGTTCCTCTTTTGCAAGCGTGCGAATATGCGGCTGAAGATGCTGATGTCACATTTCGACTTTCAGAAATTTTTCGAAATAAACTTAAAGAACTGAATCTTCTTTCGCTCTTTGATGAGATGGAGATGCGTTTGCTTCGTGTTTTAATGGCCATGGAAATGCACGGAGTTGCTTTAGATGTTCAACTCCTCGCAGCGCTTTCTCAAGAATTTGATCTGAAACTTCGCAGCTTTGAACAAAAAATTTATGAAGCGTGTGGTAGAGAGTTTAATATCAAGAGTCCGAAACAACTGGGTGAAATTCTTTTTGGGAAACTTCAGCTTCCTGGCGGGAAACGTACGAAAACAGGATATTCGACGAGTCAAGAGGTTCTCGATGAGCTGGCGCTTCACCATGAGTTGCCGCGACTCATTCTGGAGTATCGATCGATTTCAAAGCTGAAATCGACGTATGTCGACGCACTTCCAAAATTGATGAATGAGCAAACCGGACGATTGCATACTTCTCTCAATCAAGCGATTGCGGCAACCGGTCGACTTTCATCCTCAGATCCGAATCTTCAAAATATTCCGATTCGCAGTGAAGAGGGGAGAAGAATACGAAAAGCTTTTGTGGCTCCGAAGGGATTTCTTTTACTCGATTGTGATTATAGTCAGATTGAACTTCGGGTCCTTGCTCATATGAGTCGTGATGAAGCTCTCATCGATGCATTCACGAAGAATCTC
Organism: Deltaproteobacteria bacterium RIFCSPHIGHO2_02_FULL_44_16; assembly: GCA_001798185.1. Taxonomy (NCBI): domain Bacteria; class Deltaproteobacteria; species Deltaproteobacteria bacterium RIFCSPHIGHO2_02_FULL_44_16. The sequence continues at coordinate 50,657 of MGRM01000007.1, forward strand.
GATGTGCATGCGATTACGGCGTCAGGGATTTATGGTATCGCCGCTGAAAAATTGACGAAAGAGCAACGCAACGTGGGTAAGACTGTTAATTTCTCGACGATCTACGGACAATCGGCCTTTGGGCTTTCGAAGCAATTGGACATTCATCCTGAAGAGGCCAATGCGTATATTGATCGCTATTTTGCGACGTATCCAAAGGTTTCTCTTTATCGAGATGAAATTCTTGCGAAAGCAAAAAAGGAAAAGTGCGTCAGCACCCTTTTTGGGAGACGACGGTTGGTGCCCGACATTGTCCATCCAAATCATATGGTGCGCCAGGCTGCGGAGCGCGCTGCGTTTAATACGGTTTTTCAGGGGACTGCAGCGGATATCATTAAGCGCGCGATGATTACGATTCATGAAAAATTGCCAAATATTTCTCCTCGATCAAAAATGTTGCTTCAAGTTCACGATGAGCTGATCTTTGAAGTTCCCCAAGATGAGATCGAAAAGGTAAAAACCTTTGTCGTGAGTGAGATGCAGAACGCCGCGCAATTAGATGTGCCACTTCTCGTTGAAGCCGGGATTGGTCCCAACTGGGACGACGCGCATTGAACTGAGCAGATTGTTTTAGTGAAACATTTCTTCAATAAAAGCACTTGACATAGGTGATCCACTAGTGGCACACTCTGTTTGTCTCTTTCATAAAAGGAGTGCTTATGCCGACAAAACATCCTCGATTACATGTTCTTCTTCCAAAAAACCTACTTCAGATGCTCTCTGAAATTGCTCGGAATGAAGATAAGTCTTTATCCGTTGTTGCCCAGGAGCTTATTGCTGATGCTCTTGATCGTCATGAAGACAGACTTCTTTCCGGTCTTGCCATGAAGCGGGAAAGCAAAGCGAAAAGGACCGTTTCTCATGACAAAGCATGGAAATAGCCCGTACACTATAGAATATTTGGATTCCGTGGTTGAAGAAGATATTCCGAGACTCCCGAAGAGTATCCGCGTCATTATTAAAAGAGCTATTGAAGAAAGGTTATCGATAGATCCTATCGGACTTGGAAAGCCGCTTCGTTACAGCTTGAAAGGTCATCGACGGTTGCGTGTAGGTGATTATCGTATTGTTTATCGTATCGATCACACAAAACATATCGTAACCATTGTTGTGATCAAACACCGAAAAGATGTGTACGATGAATAGACTGTCATCGGTGTGATGAGCGTGATCGATGAGGATTTTTTTGTCCTACATTGCTACAGAATTGTTATCTTTGATGAAACGCACAAGCGGTGCTATTCAAAACGCGGCTCTTGTTGATGTGGAAATTGACCTCAACCGGGATAATACGCATTGAACTATCGACGCATAATGTTCATTGAGTTTGGATAATGTTTTCTGAAAAACACATCGAATAAAAAACTTCCATACACTTCATCCATACGAAACTGAATCTTGTCCGGGTCGTCAGGTGTAGAGTCTACTTGCGGAATCTCTTTCACATACAATCCTGACCCATCTGAAGTACACTTTTTGTTGTTGATACTATTGGATGCATTATTCCAAAAGCCATAATGATTTCCAATACGATAATAGTACGTGCCATACACAAATGGTTTATCAGGAAGAAGTGCATGAAATGTCAAAGGCTCTAGGCCTGTTTGCAAAGTTGAAGCTATAGTCGTTTAACTTTCAACTAGGATATTGTCATCCTCGCGTAGGCGGGGATCCAGAAAGGCTGATAAACATCTGGATTCCTGCTTTCGCAGGAATGACATCGTACTCATGAAAAGTTAATTTACTATAGGAACCCGAAACTTTTTTAAAATGGAGTCGATAATAGGAGCATCAATGATGGAGGTTGCTTGAACATTCATTTGACCAGACCTTTTTTAAGAGCCATTCTGACCGATTGTGATCATGGGCGCAACGTGGTGATTGCTGTGAATGAAGGCGAAACGCACGAAGAGTTGCGAGTGCGCGCAACTTCCATTCAAGTAAAAAGTTCTTGTCGTTTGCTTGAGGTGCAAGAAATATCTTTTCTTTTCCGCAAAGAAGATCATTTCATACCATCTCCGGAAAACTCTCAGAATTGTCCAGAAGGGACGGTGCTTATTGATAAAGGTGGAGAGATTCATCCGGATGAACCTGCTTTTTGTATCGAAAAAACGGAAGTAACTCAGTTGGATGATCGACGATTTTGGGAAGAGCGAAAACAGCAGAAGCCTCAGCCAGGTGATGGGGTCAAGTCTTGACATGAGTCAACACTCTATCGTTGGTCCAATCAAGGTACATAGGTAACAAACAATACAAGGCACATCGGTAACACATGATACGGGGGCATAAAGGAGGTTTTTATGCCCTGGAAAGAG
>MGRM01000008.1 GCA_001798185.1 Deltaproteobacteria bacterium RIFCSPHIGHO2_02_FULL_44_16
AATAATATCCGGATCTGAAATGGTTAATGGCTTCATGCTGCCATGATACCATTACGATAAATATACGCAATTACTTATGTCGCTGTGTATAGCAAGGAGATATTCTACTTGAAGTACTTTTGTTTTTACGCCTTCGTATTCCTTTATGGAAGCTTCCTTTACAGCCTCTCTCACAAGAGCATTGTATACGGGAATAAATTGGACTGGAATTCCTTCGATGGTGACGTGTTCTTTTTCAGCTTGATAGCCTTTGGCTTGAAGAGTGACGTAAAGAGGATTTAAATTAATAAGGGTTTGTGTGTTTTGATCGCCTGGAAGAAAGACAAAAATGTCGATATCGAAAGTTAAGGCTGGTTCAGTGTAAAAAAGAAGAGCTGTGGCTCCGCCCATTGCATAACCTTCGATTACACCTGCTTTTTCTAACTCATGAATAATTTGAAGAACTTTTTTCATTTTTTGCTCTCTCATTTTTATTCCAAATCAAATAAATTGAAAACAATTATCTCATTGACCCCTTTGTGACCGATCTCTATACCATCCGACCCTATGTTACGCATTCAAGGTTTAACCAAATCATACGCGTCGCAGACGCTTTTTGAAAGCGTCTCGTTTCAGATGTCGCCAGGAGAGCGGCTTGGGCTTGTTGGCCGCAATGGTCACGGAAAGTCGACCCTCTTTCGTTTGATCCTCGGGCAAGAAGATTACGATGAAGGGTCAATCGTTGTTCCTCGCAACTATCGCATTGGCCATCTTGCGCAGCATCTTCATTTTACGAAACCCACGATTCTCGAAGAAGGATGTCTCGGCCTCACCGAAGAAGAGGAACACGATCATTATAAAGTCGAACGTATTCTTTTTGGTCTTGGGTTTACCAAAACCGATTTGGAAAGAGCACCTTCAACTTTTTCAGGTGGATTTCAGATTCGACTCAATCTTGCGAAAGTTTTGGTTTCAAATCCGAACTTACTTCTCCTCGATGAACCGACAAATTATCTCGATATCGTCTCTGTTCGCTGGATTACGACCTTTCTACGTAATTGGGAAAATGAACTCATTATCATCTCTCACGATCGTGAGTTTATGGATACAGTCACAACTCATACTGCTGCGATTCATCGTCAAGGGATTCGAAAGATTGAAGGTGGGACTGAAAAACTTTACTCCCAGATTGCGCTCGAAGAAGAGATTCACGAAAAAACTCGTCTCAATGAAGAGAAACAACGAAAGCAGATCGAAATTTTCGTCAATCGTTTTCGTGCGAAAGCTTCAAAGGCTTCAAGTGTCCAGTCACGTGTCAAACTACTTGAAAAAATGCCGGCAAAAGAGAAGCTTACAAAAATTGCTGATCTCGACTTTGCTTTTCATGCCGAACCTTTTCACGCAAAGACACTCATTGAAGCGCAACATCTCTCTTTTCACTTTGATCCACAAGTTCCCCTTATTGAAAACTTTCATCTCAATATTGGTGCGAAAGATCGAATTGCTGTTATTGGAAAAAATGGAAAAGGGAAGTCGACGCTTCTCAATCTCATCGCAGGTGAGCTAACACCTCAGCAAGGTTCCATTAAGGCACATCCGAAGATGAAGCTTGGTTACTTTGGTCAAACAAACATTGATCGTTTAGCTCCAAACGCAACCGTTGAAACTGAAATTGGAACTGCAAATCCAGTGCTCGGCAGAACACAAGTGCGTGGTATTTGCGGTGTCATGATGTTCAGTGGTGATCTGGCCGAAAAGAGAATTTCTGTCCTTTCAGGAGGTGAGCGAAGTCGCGTGATGCTCGGAAAGATTCTCGCTGCACCTGCGAATCTCCTTTTTCTCGATGAACCGACCAACCATCTCGATATGCAGTCGATTGATTCACTTGTCGAAAGTATTCAAGGCTTTGATGGAGCGGTGGTGATTGTCACACACAGCGAAATGATTTTGCGTGAAGTAGCCACAAAGCTTGTCGTGTTTCAAGCGGGTGGCATTAATATTTATAACTACACCTATGATGAATTTATAGATCGAGTGGGCTGGAACGAAGAAGAGCCAGAAGATTCCCCCAAAAAGGTGAGAGAAGTGGTGAGTGAAGTTGTTCCCAATGAAAATAAAAAAGAGGCACGTAAGAAACGGGCGGAAACGCTTGCTGAAAAATCAAAAATACTCACGCCGTTGAAAGAAGAGATGACCAGGCTTGAAAACGAAATTTGCTCTCTCGAAGTAGAGCTTGCGCAGATAAATCAAAGATTGATCGAAGCTTCGACACAGAAGGTCATCGATCAATTTGTATCGCTTTCTAAATCCCTCAAAACACTCCAGCAACAGATTGAAGAAAAGTTTGTGGCCCTTGAGAAAGTGACAAAAAAACACGATGAAAAAATGCAAGAATTTGCGTCAGAAGATTAATTCACGGTGCTATCTTTTATAGGCTTGCGCAGTAAGCGGGAATGAAGTAAATTCCGCCCTCCATAAATTCAACTTTTATAAGGAGGGGAGATATGAAGACAAAAAAGTTAGGTTTCATTGTTGTGGGGTTGGCGGTATCTGTCATGTTGAGTGCATTAGCGCAGGCAAAGGGAAATGAACCTCAGATGTCGACAGAGATGCAAGAGCACATGACCAAGGCAAAAGAGGCAGGGACACCGGGACCAAATCACGAAATCCTCAAAGCATTTGAAGGAAAGTGGAAAGTAACCAGTCGTTCCTGGATGGAACCGGGAAGTAAGCCAGAGATGTCGACAGGGACCAGCTCTTTGTTCTGGACCCTTGACGGTCGTTTTCTTGAGCAAAAATTTAAAGGTGATTGGGCGGGTGAGAAATTTGATGGTCTCGGTTTTATAGGCTACGATAACCTTAAAAAACAATATGTCTCTTTTTGGCTCGATAGCATGTCGACCGGTGTTTCTCACGCGACGGGAAAATATGATCCAACAACAAAGACAATCAAAGACACGGGTACCTTTAGCTGTCCGATGACAGGGGAGAAGAACAAGTGGTTTCGCTCAGAGTGGAAAATTATCAATGACGATCAGCACGTTTACAACATGTATATGAAAGATCCGAACGGAAAAGAATTTAAAACAATGGAACTGACGTATAGCCGTAAGTAAGGTTTTTGTCATTCCCTCGAAGTTACTTTTCAAGTTTGGAGGGAAATTATTTTGTTGTCGGCATCCGTTTTGTTCTCCCATATCGTCGTTGAAACATCCCTGATTTCGCATGGGAACTTTGAGCGGTCTGACGGACTTCGTCGTTGATTTGGTATTGATCAGCGCACTGTAAACAGAGCCACTGTTTACCCGCAATGATACCAACACGATGCTGATAGCGCTCAACATCTGGCGCGGTTTTATTGCACGCGTCGCACATGATACGGAGTTGATCTTTTTGCATGTGCTCGCTTGGCTTCACATGCTGCTTTCGAACTTTTTCTCGCTCGATATCTTTCTTTGAAACCACACCCGCTTTAATCAACGCATCGCGCAAACTCATAAAATTTCCTCCATCTGCGGCACTTTCTCATGCAGGAAGCGCGGATTGTCAAGAAGGGGATTTAGATTGGATTTTTAGCTTTTTCCTAAATCGTCTCAGCAGCTTAAATACGTCCCGTGAGAAGTAAAATAATAACAATGATGAGTAAGATGCCTCCGATGCCACTTGGGAAATAGCCAAAATTGCGGCTATGCGGCCAGGCAGGTAAAGTTCCAAACACTGCAACGATGAGAAGTATAATTAAAATTGTTCCTAACATAATAAACCTCCTTGAGTTACGATATCGTTGACAGAGAAACTCTATGAGTGGGAGTTATAAAGCACAATCGGGACAAATAATATTTTAAGATAGGGGATTCCCCTGACTTGCTTCGATATCGTGAATGGATTAATGATGAAGTCGCTATGACCTCTCACGACTGGCCAAGTTTACCGCTTAAAGAATGGCAAGAGACCTACGCGACCCTCCATATATGGACGCAAATCGTCGGAAAAATCAGAATGGAGTTTACCCCCTCTCTCAATCACTGGTGGCACACGACTCTTTATGTGACGCCACGAGGGCTTAGCACTTCATTGATTCCTTATCGGCAGCTTTCTTTTGAAATCACGTTTGATTTTATTGATCATCAGCTTTTAGTTCAGACTGCTGCGAGTCACGTTCGTACTATGTTGCTTCGTCCCATGTCTGTCGCGCAATTTTATCGAGATCTCATGAAGCTGTTAGATTCTTTAGAGATCGATGCAAAAATAAATCTTCTCCCGCAAGAAGTTCCAAATCCAATTCCGTTCGATCAAGATGAAACCCATAAGTCTTACGAGAAAGAATATGCTCGTCGTCATTTTCATCTTTTGCTGCAAGCTGACAGACTCATGAAAAAATTTCGGAGTGGATTTGTGGGAAAATGCAGTCCCGTTCATTTCTTCTGGGGGAGTTTTGATATGGCAGTGACTCGTTTTTCTGGGCGGGCGGCGCCAGCAGTCGCGGGAGCTGATCACGCAACACAAGAAGCCTATTCTCAGGAAGTCTCAAGCTGCGGTTTTTGGCCAGGAAGTGGAAACATCGAAAACCCGGCATTCTATGCTTATTTTTCACCCGAACCCTCAGGTTATGCTTCAAGTCCACTCATCCCCTCCCCCGCATTTTATAATCCCCCGACCAAAGGGTATGTCCTTATGTATGATGAGGTGAAAAAAGCGAAAGATCCTGATCGTCTTGTACTCGATTTTTTTCAAAGCACCTACGAAGTAGGTGCAGATCTTGGAGAATGGAATCGAGGAAGTCTTGAGAGAAGTTGATCGCGCAGGAAATTTAGTGTAATCATGTGACCTTCAACTTTAAAAGGAGGCACATGATGAAACGCTTTTTTCAACCGATTGCTCTGTCAGCTTTTCCGTCGTTCACACTTCTTCTACTTCGCTTGATGGTCGGCGCTGCCTTTGTGCTGCATGGTTGGGGAAAGATTCAGACCCCATTTGCTTGGCTTCCCGCTCAGGCTCCTGTTGCTATTCCAGGAATACTTCAATGTTTAGCAGCGATATCTGAATTTGGTGGTGGAATGGCACTCATCCTTGGTTTGCTCACACGCCTTGGAGCCTTTGGACTCGCCTGCACCATGGGCGTTGCTGTCTATTTTCACGCTGTTGTAAATAAAGATCCCTTTGTGAACCACACTGGTGGGATGTCTTATGAGCCAGCGTTAGTCTACCTTGGCATCGCTCTTGTCTTCTTAGCCCTCGGCCCTGGAAAATTTTCGTTAGATTCCAAAATATTTAGTGAACGTGCTTGAGCAGGATGACCACAAATCGTCTTGAAGCGTTTAGTGATGGGGTGATTGCCATCATTATAACGATCATGGTGCTCGAGATGAAACCGCCGCATGAACCGAACGTCGCGGCGCTCACATCACTCGGTTCGGCCTTTCTCTCTTACATCCTCAGTTTTATCTACGTCGGTACGTACTGGAATAATCATCACCATCTGTTGCATGCTGCGCAAAAAATCGAGGGTCGCATTTTGTGGGCAAACTTACACTTGCTCTTTTGGCTCTCGCTCATTCCGTTTGTCACTGCATGGATGGGCGAAAATCATTTCGCCAAACTTCCGGTTGCGCTTTACGGTTTTGTGCTGCTGATGGCGGGGATCGCCTATTACCTTCTCGCGCACTCACTCATGTCGCAGCGTGAGAACGCGCAACTCGCCCGCGCGATCGGAAAAGATTACAAAGGGATCGCATCGATTATTATTTATGCGATCGCCATTCCACTTTCATTCCTCAATCCCTGGCTCTCTTTCTCTCTTTATGCGCTCGTTGCCATCATGTGGATCATCCCGGATCGAAGGATTGAGAAGGGGATTGGGGAGTAGAAGATTATTACTGTTTCCTTTTGCTGGCCCATAAAAGAAAGTTTCGTTCACCACAGAGGCGAAGAGCAGCATGCCATGGTAATGAACGGTGTGAAGAACGGATGGGATGAGAGATAAATTGAGCTATTGGAGTTTCATGGACAAAGAGCCCATCTGTTTTGAGAACTCTTTCAATTTCACGAAGCGCTTGTTCTGGATGAGTGGTGTAATAACAAGTCCCAAAGTCGAAGATGACATCAAATGATTCATCAGGAAAAGGCATATTCATGACGTTAACATGATGAATTGCAACTTGGATTCCTCTCTCTCTCTGGCATAATTTTCAGCGCTGATAATCAATGTTTTATCAAGATCGATCCCCGAAAGAGAAGCTGGTTTGCAGCAATTGAAAAGAACAGGAAGAGCAATACCCTGACCACAACCAACTTCAAGAATATGAGCGTGTGACGGCGATTTGAGAAGCGAGAGGAGAAGGGGAACCTCAATTTTTTCCTGAATGAAGTTTCTCATTTTGATCTTCCACAATTTTTTTCAACTCCCCATAAATCACAATCGGTTTCATGGCTTTTATTTCGGTGTCATAAAATGAAATTTCGGGGATGTCATTGAGAAGATAAATGGGTTTGCTCTGAATATACGCAAAGCCCATTTCTAAAAATGAGTTACCACCGATATATCCTTTGATTCCATTTTTGTCATAGTTGAGCACCAAAACGGCGTCGCAATCGCGAATGACATTCCAATGTTCTCGAATAGCGTCATCATTGTTTTTGTGCTGAAGCTTCAGATTCTCCTTTGCTTCGTCACTGAGTCGCAAATATTGTTCATTGAAAGAAGAAGGGAACGCTTGATGACCCATGCGGGCCAAGGCCTCTTGCACCTCTTTGGCCTTCTCCGCGAATTGCATACTATGACAGAGTGCAATTTTCATGTGAGATTCGATAGATCTTTCGGATAAGCATTGTCAATGATCTATGCTGCTTTTTGATATTCAAAACTAACAAGAAGTTTCGCTTTAAGAGCATGAGCAATGCGTTCGAGGAGATCGAGAGAGGGAATCCGCTGATCTGTTCCTGACTCCAAGCGCGCGATAACGACTTGGCTTGTTTTTGCTTTCCGAGCAAGTTCTGCTTGTGTGAGACCAACTTTTAATCGTGCATCCCGAACCATTCGGGCTATTTCACTAATAGCTCGTTCGCGTTCAAAATAAAATTTGAACTCAGAATCTCTCATCTGCTTTTTGATAACATCTTTAAGAGTAATTCGTTTTGTTTTCATGATAAAACCTCCTTCATTCGTTTAAGAGCAACTTCTCGTTCTCGAAGCGGCAATTTTTGCCCCTGTTTTTTATAAGCATGCAATAAAACCATTTCTTCTTGCTGAACCATGACATAAAAAACACGATGTGCTGAAACCTTAATCTCCCATAGCTTTCCTTCAATCTGACGAAATTGTGTTCTCACCGCATCAAAACCGTATTGTTCCACTTGATGAAGCGCTTCTAAAAGACGGGCACGTTCGGGTTTCGATAGATCGTGTACATAATCAAGCACAGGAGATCTACCGGATGCCGTCGTATAGAAGGTAACTTTCATTGTTAGAATATAACCAATTGGATATAAATTGCAAGGAGAATTTTTGAGATTTTTCTTAGACATTCATAGGGCGTATTAATGAAACGCTCTGGGGTCAAGCCTTGACATGGTTCATTTTTTAAAATTTTGAATTTGAAATTGACTTATGCGCAATCTAATTTAATAGGACAATTCAGCTATGTCTCCATTCTTTTTCAGGAAATTCGAACGGTGGCCTTTAGAAGGTGCCAAATCAATCAGTGTATGTTGCGAGAAATGCCGGAACACGAACGATCACATTATTATGGTTGATCCTGAGATTCCTCTTCTTCAATTTGGGCCATTTGGTAAAAAACCTCTCCTGAGTCTTAAGAAGTATTATCTGACATGTTCCATTTGTGGACACGACGCAAAAGAGCTGACTAAAGACCAAGCCAACGCTATGAAGGGATAGATAAAAAATGATTATCGCTGGGTGGGGGGAAAAAGCAAAAGAGTTGGCATTCGTGGGTATAAATAAATGCCCAAAGTGTAAGAACCATGTCCCCATGGATCTTTATGAATTAGCGAACAAGGTCTCCCTTTACTTCATTCCCATTGCAAAGTTTAATAAAAAGTACTTCGTGGTTTGTAGCCTATGTGAAAACGGATTTGAAATAGATGAGGAAGGTAAGTTGAAATTTTTACGGATATCGACTGAATTGCCCAATAAGACTCAAACAATGCTCGTCTGGAATGAAATGGCTAGGCGACTTGAAGAGAGGTTGAAGTCCTTCCAGAAAGGACAGCCCGATCCTCTAGACCAGATAGTTGAAGAACTTTTAGAACTTTATCCAAAAAATATTATTCAATACGTAGGAGAGTGTTTTTCGACAATGTTATTGGATGAGGATAAGCCCTCTTAAAAATTAAGTGCCGTTTCACTTCACTGAGATCACTTTTCATGCAACTGACATATCGCAATGACTGCATCTTCGTCACTTAAGATACGAGTGATGTGACCTTTTCCGGTTGTATCTTCTGCTAAAACAACATCGCCAGATTTGAACCGACGTTTTTCGCCATTTGACACTTCAACTTCGATTAAACCTGAGAGCTGAAATATGAATTGTTTTTGGGGAGCTGTGTGCAAATCTTGAATGGAATTTCCTTTAAAAGAGATAAAACGTAAGCCAGTTGTTTTTTGAATCGAATCAAAAGGAAGTTTTTCATCTTGAAAGCATGAATTCCCCTGTTCATCTGCATAAAGCCGAGTGTAATGAAATGGTTTCATCTTCTTTGTCTCATGCAGAGGCCATCGATTGTCAAGAAAGGGATGGGTAATATAAATTCTTTTCTTGTTTTTTTATTGAATCAGGGCGTATTATTGACCCATGAAATCACAGCCAATTGAGGAAATCAGAGAGCAATTTGACCATGAATGGTTGCTCATCGAAGTCGATAAAACAGATGCGTCAACCACGACGGTTCTCACTGGTCGCCTTCTTGAACATAGCCCCAGCAGAGATGAACTTTATAGAAAAGCGCGTCAACATCGTGGCCATACGATGACAGTTTATTCAGAAGATTGGCCTGACGACCTTGCAGCCGCCTTTTGATTATGTCGATATTCGTCCTCAATCCAAAAGCTCAAATCATTCTTGTGAATGCTGATATTATTGGTCCCGAAGGTACTCATACCATCCGAATGATTTTTGATACAGGCGCGAGTTTTACAATGATCCACCCGGATGTACTTGTAAGAATTGGATGCGAACCGACGACACTCAAAAAACAGAAGATCACAACGGCAAGTGGTATTGAATTTGTTTCCTTTATTACAATTCCAGAAATCAGAGTGCTTGGAGAAAGAGCAACAAATTTGGAGATTTCAGTTCACGATCTCCCATCGAACTTGCCTGCTGAAGGTCTTTTAGGTCTTAATTTTTTGAGAAATTTTAATCTTCATCTAAACTTCCTCGACAACCAACTCGAAGTTATCTCGCGATAAAATTCTTTCCGAATCACGATTTGAGGCTATCCGAGGGGTTCCGTCCCCGAGGTAATGCCTCTTTTTTCATCTCTTTTTGTGTTCCATTTTTGAATCACTGTTTCCTTTTGCTGGTCCACAAAAGAAAATTTCGTTCAGGGAGGAGGGGGCGCCAACTCGCCATAAATCACAATCGGCTTCATCGCTTTTATTTCGGTATCATAAAAAGCAATTTCGGGAATTTCGTTGAGAAGATAAATCGGTTTCTTTTGAATATATGCAAAGCCCATTTCTAAAAACGAATTGCCACCGATATAGCCTTTGATTCCATTTTTGTCATAGTTGAGCACGAGAATAATAATAAATTGCATACTACGACAGAGCGCTATTTTCATGGTGAGATGAGAGCGAATAAATCCTTCGTGTCACCGATTGTCAAGAAAGGGATGGTTATGCACCATTAATTGATTGCAATATTATTAACGTTATTGTATAAAACCGTTAATAAGAAAAAACCTTATTAAAGGTTGAAAGATTATGGCCAATAAGCTGAAAACTCATGGGAAAAAGGTTAAATGTCGCGAAGGATATTGGGCCTATGTGCCTAATCCATTGCCTCCGCCTATGGAATGGAATGAACGTCTGGCAAGACATCTCTCAGATGCTGATCGTTCGATTGGTCAGTTAGCCACGATCGGTTTGACTTTGCCAAATCCACATCTGTTGATTCGTCCTTTTGTTCGTCGTGAAGCGGTATTTTCAAGTCGCATCGAAGGAACTCAGACATCCCTCGCAGAACTTTTTGCTGATGAAGCTGGTGCACAGACTGATCAAGATCGATTCGACCTCAAGGAAGTCGATAATTATGTGAAAGCACTGGAGTATGGAATCAAACGACTAAAAACTCTGCCGCTTTCATTGCGACTTATGTGCGAAATTCATGAACATCTGATGAAAGGCGTTCGCGGTAATATCGCGACGCCTGGTGAATTCAGAAGATCGCAGAACTGGATCGGCGTTGGCGGGTGTACTTTACAAAATGCGAGCTACGTTCCGCCACCACCGCACATGCTTATGGAGTGTTTAGGCGAGTTAGAAAAATTTATTCACGCATCCACTTTGCCACCGCTTGTTGCAATCGGTCTCATTCATCAACAATTTGAAGCGATTCATCCATTTCTCGATGGGAATGGTCGCGTAGGTCGTTTGCTCATTATTCTTTATCTTGTAGAGCGAAATATTTTGCCGTCACCGATTCTGTATCTCAGCGCATTTTTTGAGGCAAAGAGAGATGAATACTATGCTCGGCTCCAAGCGGTAACAGACCACGGAGATTGGGAAGGATGGATTGAATATTTTCTGAACGGTGTCGCGCGACAGGCAGAAGATGCATTGAGTCGTATTCAACGCATGCAAGCAATGGTTACAAAATGGAAACAAATTTTTATAAAAAAAACAGACAAGAATTGTCTGTTTTTGATTGATGACTGCATGTTGAATCCGTTCATGACTGTGAATAGTGCTGCGAAGAAACATAAATTTTCATTTCCAACGGCACAGAGAGCCATCGATAAGTTAGAAAACGCCGGTGTGTTAAAACAAACTGATGATGCAAAACGAAATCGAATTTATTGTGCTCGGAAAATTTTGGATATTTTGGATGAACCAGCAAAAATTTGATTCGACAGAAGTGAGGTGTCAAAAAAGACAGGCATAGAACACAGTGCTCAATGTACGAAGCCAATCGATGGGAAGCAGGCGATAGATCAGCTTTGCAAAGTTGTTCGAGGAAAATGAAGGTAGATACCCACGTGCGTCGTGAATCCCCGATGGGGATGGTCAAGGGGAGAGCTGGATCTCCCCTTGACTAAAGCGAGTCGCGGATTCACTTCGCGCGAGCGAATAGATGAGCTTTATACCCAAGCCTGTCGGAGACGATAACTGAGTTCCAAAGAGAGCACCCCGCCAATCAAAGCTCCCAGGAGCCATAAAAGAGTGAATGCTCCAACAAGTTGTGCCCCGAAAAAGTAAAAAGCAGCAAGAGAGACTAAACCAAAAACTCCGGTTTGGAGCCATTTGTGACGCTGAATGGATTCCAGTTCCTCAAGTGTCAAAAATAGATTTGAGAAAAGATACGTCGAAGCCATAAAAAGAATACCGCAAAGGCTCATACACAATCCATGCCCGCCGATTTTCATAAACCAATCCGAGAGCGAAAAGTTTGTGTCAAAAGGATTGAGACCAAACTGGTTACACACGCTAAGAGACAGTAAACCAAAAATAACATGCACAAATGCAACCTTGCTGAACACCATCCAAGGATGTGGGAAAAGACGACGCTCCAGTTTTGTAAAAAATGCTTTTGGTGGATTGAACCGACTAACATCGATTTCCAAGAATTCTTTAAACTCTCTCTGCCAAATTTTTTTGTTTTCAATGATCATACTTCTCCCTTTAATTTCATCACTGCTCGCAGCCGCCTGAGCCCTCGGCTCACCAGTTGCCTTGCATTTTCAGAGGACGTTGCAAGTTTTGAAGCGATTTCCTCGAAGGTGGCATCATCATAAATTTTCATCGCCACTGCCGTTTTTTGATGTGGAAGGAGATGATTGAGCATTTCGTCCTGAGATTCAAAAATAGGTTCTGTAACGGGAGACAATTTTTCAAGCAATGCATGCTCTGTCGGTTCTTCCTTTCTCTTTTTTTTGAGATGATCGATCCACACACTGCGCGTAATCGAAAAAAGCCACGGGGCAAATGGCAAGTGTTGGGCATATTGCGTGCGGGAGCGATGGAGTTTCAAAAAAACATCTTGCGTGAGATCCTGGGCGAATGAAGGCTGAGAAAGTCTCTTGGATAAAAATCCAAAGACACGCCCCGAGTAACGTTGGAATAAAACTTCAAAGGCCATCTGTTTCCCCTCTTGATAATGTTTCATGAGCTCTTCATCCGACTTTGACGTAAAGTCAGTTTCATCTCTCAAGGTAATACGATCCGAATGATTTTTTTGTGACATGTATTTCTTGAATATCAAAAATGACAATGATTTCAATGAATTGTTTACTTTGTCACAAATTTCATCTTTTGATCGTATTCATATACAAAGCCCTGTTTTGTGAGGTCACTCTATGAATTGGAAAACGGGTAGCACGTTTATCCTTCTCTTTGGTTTTTTGAGTTTGGTGGCAAGCCACGTAGTGGCGGAAGAAAAAATTTCTCTCGAGAAGTTTTTAAACTTGGCTCGCGAAGAAAGTCCAGACCTTGCCATTGAATCTGCAAATGTCGATACGTCTCAATATCGAGCATCGGGGATACGTATCCCCTTAGGAATGGTTGGATTCATGCAAATGCAAAATTCTGGCAACACCAGGAATGGCATTGAGGTCTCTCAAGAGATCCCTTTTCCCACAAAAATAATTCAGGATAAAAAAACAAGAAATCTTGAATACGAAACCAAAAAACAAATGGGCGCCATCCAAAAAGTGGGGGTGATGACCAAAGCTCGCGTGGCCTATGTTGAATTTTGGGGAGCTTCAAAGAGACTTACGATTTTAAAAGAAAAACAAAATTGGTTTTACCATCATGCGGAACTTTTTCGAACGACCACTCTTTCTGACAATGAAGCCCAAATCCATTTATTAGGAGTTGAATCAGAGGTCGATCTTCTTGAAAATGACATTTTAGATGCAGAGGCAGCTCTTGTTGAAACGCGGAATGGGATGAACAATTTTGCTCCTTCACTGAAACATCAAGAACTCATTCCCATCGAACCTGCGATGGAAAACCCAAAAGTGAGTGAATTTAAAAATCCTCTTGTCGCTTGGAAAGAAAAAGAATTGAAAGCCAAGCAGGCACAGCTTTCTTTGACGAAACAATCTTACCTTCCAGATTTTTCCGTGCGCTTGCGTGCTTTCGAAGGAACGCCAATGTCACAAGGCGAACGTGAATTCATGGTAGGCATTACGGTCCCCTTTCTTTATTTTTGGCAGTCTCAAGCCAAAGTCAAAGAGGCAGCCGCTGAAAAAAAGAAAGTTGATGCAGAACTTCAAAAAGCGACCATTGCATCGGATTCAATGCTTTCCTCTTTTCTGAAGAAATCAGAAGCGCTCCAAAAGCAAATGACGATGTTGAAACATCAGCTTCTTCCGCGTGCAGCACAGAGAGTGGAGTTTATGAAAAACATCTCTCCCAGAACCATGCAGGGATTAGATGCGCATAAATCCGTCATGTCTGATTATCTTGATCTGAAGCTCAAAGCTGTTGACCTGAGAATCGACTATGAAAAAAATTTCCAGGAGATACTTCAACTGACGGAAAATGAATAAAGGAAGATAATATGATGAAACATACCATTTTATTTTTGTCGCTTGGCATTCTCGCCGTCGCACTGGTTTCAGGTTGTCAGCGCAAAGAAAACGCTTCACAGAACACGGTCGATGAGGCGGTGCATGAAGATCCGGATGGTTATTGGACGTGTCCGATGCATCCTCAAGTGCATCAGCACGAAAAAGGGAAGTGCCCAATTTGTGGAATGGATTTGGTTCACGTTAAAGCAAAAAAAAATATTGAGAAGAGTTCTTCTGACGAAATGCATATCAGTGACAAACAATTGAGTCTTGTGGCCATTGGCCGTTATACGGTGTTGCGAAAAGATCTTGCGGTGAGCATTCCGGTTTCTGGGAGCATCCTTTCATCCGAAGAAATTGCGCTTCAGATTTATGAATCTGATATAGCTCTGGTAAAGATGGAGAGTGAATTTTCAGGCTTTTCAAGCGCACTTCCGCAACAAGTATTGAAAGGAAAAATCAAAAAAATCGATTCCATGATTGATCCCACCACTCGCACGCTGAAAGTATTTGGAATTTTGGATCACCCACTTCAAAGCGTGATGAACTATGGTGGTTTTCATGGTGAGATCACAACGCAGCTCAAAAACCAAATCGTGATTCCGGAGAGCTCAGTTCTTCACGCCGGAACTCGTGATTTCGTTTATCTCATTTCATCTGACAATAGGGTCAATCCTCGGGCGGTTATTCTCGGAAGTAAATCTTTGGAAGAGTATCAAGTTATTGCAGGGCTTCAAGAGGGAGATGTGATCTCCACCGGTCCCAATTTTTTGTTGGATTCCGAATCCAAAATCAGAGGTGGCAATGATCAAACGTCTCATTGAATTTTCCGCCACCAATCGTCTTTTGATATTTGTGCTGACGGCTCTATTTATCGTGTTCGGCATCTATTCGTTGAAGCGCATACCTCTGGATGCCATTCCCGATCTCTCGGATACCCAAGTGATCATTTATTCCAAATGGGATCGCTCGCCGGAAATCATCGAAAAGCAAGTGACCTATCCCATCATTGCCTCGCTTTTGGGAGCACCAAAAATAAAATCTGTGAGAGGATTTTCAGATTATGGATTTTCTTATGTGTATGTGATTTTTGAGGATGGGACTGATCTCTACTGGGCAAGAAGCCGGGTCGTTGAATATTTAAGCCGCATTTCTTCCCAACTCCCCTCCGGAGTGAAAACAGAATTAGGACCTGATGCGACAAGTGTGGGCTGGGTATTTCAATACGCCCTTGTCGATGAAACGGGAAAAAGAAACTCTGCGGAACTTCGTTCTCTTCAGGATTGGAATCTACGATATCAACTTCAGTCCGTCCCTGGCGTTTCAGAAGTCGCAGGTGTCGGGGGTTTCGTCAAACAGTTCCAGGTCAAGGTAGATCCCGGTAAACTTGCTCTCTTTCGTCTTTCGCTTCCCCAGGTTTTGGAAGCTGTTCGCAATACAAATCAGGAAAGTGGCGGCCGTGTCATTGAATTTTCAGGCACCGAAGCGATGGTCCGCTCGGAGGGATTGGTGACAACAATTGATGAGATTGCCAATGCTGTCGTTACGTATCCTTTACAAAGTCGTTCCCCGATTCTTGTCAAGCACGTGGCTGATGTTTCGATTGGCCCCGAAATGAGAAGAGGGATTACGGATCTTGACGGCAAAGGCGACACTGTTGGCGGCATCATTGTCATGAGGCAGGGAGAAGATGTTCCTTCTGTCATCAAACGAGTGAAGGAAAAATTTCGGGAGATTCAAAAATCATTGCCTGATGGAGTGAAGATCGTCACTGTTTACGACCGTTCGGATCTTATCCATCGAGCGATGGAGACACTCAAAGAAACTTTAATTGAAGAACTGATCATCGTGAGTTTGGTGATATTACTTTTTCTTTGGCATGTTCCTTCGGCCATTGTCCCCATTGTCACTATTCCCGTCTCTGTGCTTTTGGCGTTTATCCCGCTGGTCTTGCTGGGACAGACATCCAATATTATGTCACTTGCCGGAATTGCGATTTCTATTGGCGTTCTCGTGGACGGGGCTATTGTCGAAGTTGAGAATGCTTATCGAAAGATTCAACACTGGGACGAAGGGGGAAGAAAGGAAAGTTTCTTTAAGGTGCGCCTCGAAGCGCTGAAGGAAGTCGGACCATCGGTGTTCTTCTCTTTGCTCGTGATTGCGATTTCTTTCCTCCCTATTTTTACGCTTGTGGATCAAGAAGGCCGGCTTTTCAGACCATTAGCATTTTCAAAAAATCTTACGTTGGCTATTGCCGCTCTCCTCGCGATTACCCTTGATCCCGCAATGCGCATGCTGTTTGCTCGCCCAAACCCATTTCAGGGACCCATTTCTTGGGTCAATAAAATTGGAAATGTTTTACTGGTGGGAAAATATTATTCCGAACACAAACATCCCATCAGCAGAAGATTATTTGCAGTGTATGAACCCGTTTTGCACTGGATACTTGAAAGAAAAAAGTTAGTTCTGTCACTCGCTTTCCTGGCCGTGCTCTCTATTTTCCCTGGATTTCTGATGCTCGGTTCAGAGTTCATGCCCACTTTGCATGAAGGAAGTCTTCTTTACATGCCGACGGCGCTTCCGGGAATTTCGGTCACTGAAGCCCAACGGATTCTCACACTGCAAGATCACATCATCATATCGTTTCCTGAAGTTGAGTCTGTCTTTGGCAAAGCAGGACGAGCGGATACTTCCACTGATATCGCACCGCTTTCCATGATTGAAACCACCATCATTCTCAAACCAAAATCGGAGTGGCGTAAAAAAGAGCGTTGGCACTCATTCTTGCCTGATATCATTCAGGCTCCATTGCAGCGGATCTGGCCTGAAACGATTTCTGAAGAAGACCTCATTTCAAAAATGAATGAAAAACTGAGTTTCATCGGCATGCCCAATATCTGGACGATGCCCATTAAGAATCGCATCGACATGCTTTCAACGGGAATCAGAAGTCCCATTGGCATTAAAATTTTTGGAGCGGATGTGAAAACTATCGAAAAAATTGGTCAAACTATCGAAAAAAAATTGGCGATGGTTCCTGGCACAAGAACCGTCGTCGCCGAGAGAATCGCCAGTGGTTACTTTTTGGATGTGAAGTTTGATCGGAACAAATTGACTACGTACGGACTTTCGATGAAAGAAGCGCAGGACCAGGCGATGAGCGCTATTGGTGGAGAGAACGTTTCGACCGCACTCATCAATCGCGAGCGTTATCCAATACAAGTGCGATTTGCTCCTGACTTTCGTCAAGATCAACAAGCGATCAAACGTGTCTTGATTTCAACGCCCACAGGAGCACAAATTCCTTTACGTGAAATTGCTACGGTTCAGGTGACGGAAGGGGCTTCAATGATTCGTGATGAGAACGCTTCTCTGGTTGGCTATGTGTATGTGGATATTGATTCCAGTAAAACGGATATCGGGAGTTATGTTGCCCGCGCTAAAAAACTGGTTGGGGAGAACGTCACATTACCTGAAGGCTATACGCTTGCCTGGAGCGGACAATATGAAAACATGGAAAGAGTCAAAGAACGGCTGAAACTCGTGATTCCGCTTACATTCATCATTATCCTTCTGTTACTTCATTTCAATACAGGTTCTTGGGTCAAAACAGGCATCATTCTCCTGGCTGTCCCATTTTCTTTAATTGGCGCTGTCTGGCTGCTGGTGTTTCTTGGATACAATCTTTCGATCGCCACGTGGGTGGGAATGATCGCTCTTTTAGGACTTGATGCCGAAACAGGTGTGTTTATGCTTATGTACCTTGATCTTGCTTATCATGATCGGGAAAAAAGAAATCAGATGAACACAAGAAAAGATCTTGTGGATGCCATCATCGAAGGTGCGGTGCATCGGGTGAGACCAAAACTCATGACCGTGATGGCGCTCTTCATGGGACTCATCCCGATTATGTGGTCCATTGGAGCTGGATCCGATGTCATGAAGCGCATTGCAGCGCCTATGATTGGCGGGCTCTTTACCTCATTTACGCTTGAGCTTCTCATTTATCCCGTTCTCTATCTGATGTGGAGAGAAAGAAAATTTGCTGCGCAAAAAAATCTTTGAGTTACTGAACGTCACACAAATATTTCAAAGACAAATAAGTCACCGATAACTCATGTGCTATCGGTGACTCATTATGTGTTTTCGCTAAATTTTAAATTGTTACTTACGACTTACTTTTTCAGCGCAAGGGCCTTTTTGTCCTTCACCAATGTCGAATTCAACTTTATCACCTTTGGTGATGGGACCATTCACTACAGCTGAAGAATGGACAAAAAGATCTTTGCCGCCATCGTCAGGAGTGATAAATCCAAAACCCTTATCTTCGTTGAAAAACTTTACTGTGCCTGTCGTCATTACTGCCTCCTTTGGTTGAACTTCTCGTTACTTGCGTCCCCAATGGGATTCGAACCCATGTTACCGCCGTGAAAGGGCGGTGTCCTTGACCCCTAGACGATGGGGACATCATTATAGTATGTGAGGCGCCTGGGATTCGAACCCAGGACACCCGCCTTAAAAGGGCGGTGCTCTACCGACTGAGCTAGCGCCTCTATTCGCTTGCGTGGAGTGAATCCACGACTCGCTTTACATTAAGGGGAGATCTTGCTCTCCCCTTAAAAATCCCCATCGGGTTTTGCCAATAGGAGTAAGTCCAGCTAAGCTCTCTCGACAAATCTGAAGCAAAATCGCAAAGATGGCGGAACCTAGCAACGCCCTGAAACGATGTCAACGCTGTTTGGGGAGATTTTATTTGTTTGTATTCGACTTTTTCATTCCTTTAATCTGTGTTAAACAGCCCCCATGCATCAGCTCCACAATTTTCTGGCAAATTTGACTCTGGTTCTTGGCGTTGCGGCGGTGACGGCATTTCTTTTTCAAAGGCTGCGTCAACCTGTTGTGCTTGGCTACATTCTCGCAGGGATGATCGTTGGTCCCTATATTCCTATTCCTCTTGCGGTTGATAGCGATATCGTTCACACGCTCTCTGAGCTTGGCATCATCTTTCTTTTGTTCTCTCTTGGCCTTGAGTTTAGCATTCGCAAACTCATGAAGGTTCTTCCTACAGCTGGTCTTATCACGCTCATCCAATGCGCATTTATGCTCTGGCTCGGTTACATTACAGGACGTGCATTTGGCTGGAGTAACATTGAGAGCTTCTATGCTGGTGCCATGATAGCTATCTCCAGTACGACGATTGTCGTTAAAGCGTTCTCCGAACTAGGGATTAGAGACAACGTAACAGAGACCGTCTTTGCCATTCTTATTGTCGAAGATTTTATCGCCATTCTTCTTCTTGCAGGCTTACCCGCATTGACACAATCGCGCGATAGTTCTGGGCTGATGTTCGCAAAAGCCGTCGGAACGCTTGTGATGTTTCTGGTCACGGTCATTGCTGCAGGAATGATTCTCATCCCGCGAATTTTACGCATTGTTATGCGCATGAATCGTTCTGAAGTCACACTTGTGGTGATCATCGGCATCTGTTTTGCGATCTCACTTTTGGCAAAAGAGATGGGATACTCAGTTGCTCTTGGCGCTTTCATTGCAGGATCACTCATGGCGGAGTCAGGAGATGAGGGTTACTTAGATACGTTGATTCGTCCTGTGCGTGATCTGTTTGCAGCCGTTTTTTTCGTTTCTGTGGGAATGCTTTTTGATCCTTCGGTATTTGCACGTCACTGGCTTTCTCTCCTCATTTTTATTGTTCTCGTTGTTGTCGGAAAATTTTTAGGAGTTACGGTGGGAACGTTTCTTGTTGGTTACGGTACACGACATTCCATACGAACAGGTTTGAGTCTTGCGCAGATTGGAGAGTTTTCATTTATTATTGCAGGAATGGGTGTTGCAACCGGCGCTACAGGAACATTTCTTTTTCCGCTCGCTGTTGCTGTGTCGATTATCACGACATTTGCTGCTCCGTGGCGTATTCGCGGCTCTGATACAATTGCAAAGTGGGTGGATAAATATATGCCTCATCGACTTCAAACCTTTACGACTCTCTATAGCACGTGGATTCAGCGTCTCCGACAACCTCAGTCGCCTGTGGCGCGTTCTCGCATCAAACGACTCTCATTTCTTCTCTTCATTGATACGGTCCTTTTTACAAGCATCATTCTGGGTGCGCTGTTGTCTCTGGAAACACTTACCAGTCGCCTGAAAACTTGGATTGATCTTCCCGAAATCCCAGCACAGAGCATTGGCATTCTCATGACGATCGTATTGGCAACTCCTTTTGGAGTTGGAATCATCCGCTGTATTCACGCATTAGGATTTGAGTTGACCGCACGCGTGATGCCACGACAGGAAAAGGGAAAGCTTGATCTCGCTGTAGCTCCGAGACGTGTTTTGACGGTGACGTTACAACTCGGCATCGTGCTTTTAGTCGGCTTGCCACTGTTAGCGCTCACGCAGCCTTTTGTGCCGTCGTTTTATAGCGCTCTTGTTTTTGCAATTATCTTAATGTTTCTCGGAGTTGTGTTTTGGCGCGGAACGACTCAATTGTATGGTCATGTGCGAGCTGGTGCAGAGATGGTGGTTGAAATGCTCAGTACTTCGATGGAGAAACAGAGAGAAATTTCCGTGATTCCCGAAGATCAGTTTTTGCCGGGACTTGGGTCTGTCTTTTCAATTCGTTTGGTGCCGGGCAGTCTAGCTATAGGCCGCACACTTGCAGACCTCAACTTAAGAGGCATCACTGGTGCAAGTGTGATTGCGATCACACACGGAAAACAGGGAGTGGTCGTACCCACAGGAAAAGAACGACTTCAAGAAGGAGATATCCTCGCCATTACCGGAACAGAAGAGGCACTAAAATTATCAAAACAACTCCTTCTCGGAAGAGAATAAACTTGTGAGAAATACATGAAACCAAATAATCATAATGCAAAACTTCCTTTCGAAAAGCGGCCATTTCGTGTTCTGCTGATGGCAGGCTCAGCGCGACGAGAAGATAACTGTCCTGCCGCAAATTCCAAATCACGTGCGCTGATGTTGCGTATGGCAGAACGACTTCCAAAGGAATGGGAAGTTGATACAGAAGATTTAGGGAATAGTTCTGAACGGACACGCATTCAAAGTTGTAATGCATGCGTTTCTACTTCCATGGCGCTGTGCGTTTGGCCCTGCAATTGTTACGAAAAAAACAGCAAAAAAGAACCAGATCTTCTGTGGGATCTCGACCTCTATGCACGACTGGATATGGCAGATGCGTGGGCCTTTATTGCTCCTCTGAATTGGTACGGTCCGACGACGAATCTCAAACTTCTGTTTGATCGGCTTGTCTGTATGAACGGTGGCAATCCTCGCGAAGATATTATCGATCACAAAGATGCGGAGCTCGCAAAAAAACTTGAGCATGATCCACAGTGGAAAACGCTCAGTGTGAATCATCTTGAAGGAAGAACAGCAGCATTCTTTTGTTACGGTGATGGAGGGGGAGATGAGATTGACGAAGCAGGCTCTCCGAAACTTCTTCGGCATAAACATTATTTTGATCCGCAGAAAGAACCCTTTGTCGATCCTCGACAAGCTTATGCTCCGCTTGTCTGGCAATGCCGCTACAGTGGGATTGAAGTTCCAGATGACTTATGGACCTATCTCGAATTTGGACGAGGGAAGAAATACAGCGAGAATCAAATCGAAGATATGGGTGAAGAGGTCTTTCGGCCCTTTGATGTATGGACTCAGCGCTTTGCCGCCTTCGTCGCACAAAAAGGAAAAGTTCCGCCAGGTCGTTATCGCGCTTTCAAATAAATTTTATTTCTGGTAGGACCGATGTCATCGCGAGCCTGAAGGGCGTGGCGATCTCCTGAAAAAACTATTACAGGAGATTGCTTCGTCGCTAACGCTTCTCGCAATGACATCCGAGAAACTTATGTTTCCAATCAAGAAACCTCATCTCCTTGGACTTCTGCCAGAAGCACTCATGAATCACATCAAGATATTGGGTGAAACCATGACCCTCACAGAAGCGAGAAGGGTCCAAGCTCATATTCTTGGAAATGGACATGCTGATTTTTTACTCAAACATCCGATTAAAAAATTACTTCAAAAAAAACTCACTGAACATTTTGAACTTCAGCCTTTAAAAATTCTTGAACGCATCGAAGATCCAACCGATAAAAGTGTGCGCTATCTTTTTGAGTCCTACGATCAAACACTTATCGAAGCCGTCCGTATTCCTTTAAATAAACCGGGATGTTTTACCATTTGTCTCTCATCGCAAGCAGGTTGTGCGATGGCATGTGATTTTTGCGCAACAGGACGACTCGGATTTAAGCGCAATCTGGAACCGTGGGAAATTGTCGCACAATTCTGGCAGATAAGAGCTGAAGCCCTGGGAAGAGTCACTGGGGCTGTCTTTATGGGGCAGGGTGAGCCTTTTCATAATTATGAAAACGTGATTCATGCTGCACGTATTTTGTCTTCACCCAGTGGTTGTTGTGTCGACGCTAAAAAAATTACGATTTCTACCGTCGGACTTGTCCCGTTTATCAGAAGATATACCGAAGAAAATCATCCGTATCGTTTAATTGTTTCTCTCACCTCAGCGATTCCAGAAAAACGAGCAAAACTCTTGCCCATTGCAAGTCGGTGGTCCTTAGAAGAACTTGCTGATGCGATGAAAGCCTATGTGGCAAAAGGGAATGATTTGATTACGCTTGCTTGGGTGCTCATCAAAGGAATGAATACAGACATGGACGAAGTTCTGGCCTTAAAAAAACTGATGGGAGATACTCCCTTCAAGTTAAATTTGATTGATGTGAATGACGCTCGTGCAGATGGTTTTCAGCGGGCAGATGATGTGGAACGAAATAATTTCTTTCATATGTTGCAGAAATTAAATGTCCCCATTGTCAGACGTTACTCTGTCGGCAATTCTCGTCACTCTGCCTGCGGTATGCTTTCAGGAAAACGACTTAAAGAGCTACATGTAATTGAAAACTCAAAAATGTCATCCTGAACCCTTCGACTACGCTCAGGGTAAACTCCGTGAAGGATCTCGTGTGATCACTGGAGATTCTTCGCTTTGCTCAGAATGACAACTGCTCCAAAAAAAAGCCCGCATAAAGCGGGCTTTTTTGTGACACCGTTTGGTGACGTTATTTATCTCGTGTACGATCCCCATCTTGATACGTTGGAGAATCTTCTGCTTTCTTCTCAACTTTAATGGGGGCTCCTGGTGAAATCTGCAAATGGAATTCAACACGTCGATTTTTGGCGCGACCATCTTTGGTCGTATTGTCAGCAATCGGAGCTGATTCACCCATGCCCACCGCCATAATCTTCTCTGGAGCATATCCTCTATTCACAAAGAAGGCGCGAACTGATTGAGCACGCTTTTCAGAAAGCTGTTGATTGTACTCATCTGTTCCGATGTTATCGGTATGTCCTTCAATTCGAACGCTTTCAATTTCGGAACGATCTTTGATATTCGCAAGAATCTCTTCGAGAACACTATGAGACTCAGGTCGAATATCAGCTTTGTTAAAGGCGAAGTGAATTTTATTTGTCGTAATGACTTCTTCTTGTACTGGAGCAGGAGGTGGGGGAGGAGGCGCTGCTTTCTCCTCATAAGGAGCGCGTACAGTCAGTGTTGTAAACACGCGCCAATTCGGCACACCCGCCATCTTGAGTAATCCTGCGCCACCACCCGCAGTGATTTGTACCCGTTGTTTTTCCCCAGGAAGAAATCTCAAAGCTCCATCGACTTCTAAGTTTCTATTGTTCGATTTAAAGAAATTATCGAAAAGGGTCCATCCATGGAGTTCAGTAATAAGTTCAACTGGCTTTGCAATGGCGACATTCATCGCACCACCATAGAGAAATTGATCGTCAATGGTTTGCGCTCCTGGACTTAAAACAACACTTTTGCGCATTTGTCCGCCAGCATTCACCGCAAAGGAGACTCGATCCATAATACGTGTGGTATCGAGGACCACTTTACCTCCTCCTGTGACCTTTCCATTGCCGAGAAAATGTTGATCGTTTCCTGAAGGAAACGTAATGAAAGGGACAAGAGCTAAACCGACAGGAGAGCTTTCATTATTTGCAAGCCTTACTTTCAAATTTAAAAGCACATCTCCAAAATCTTCATTTCTTGTTTGCGCCTGCGTTACCGGAGTCACAAATTGTTGGTAAGGAACTCCACTGACATTCACTCCGAGATTGAACCACTCGGAAAACCCGAGAGCCATTCCTAAATTGAGTGCCAATTGTTTCCGAATCACATCTTGGGTTGTTGCACCTGCTGCGTTTTTAAGGACCAAAGATTTACTGGAATAATCTCCCGTTACACCGATGGCAGATCCCCAAGGTCCTAAGGTCTGGGATTGTTCCACGGTGAGATAATGTCCTTGATCGGTTGCAGGTTTAAAACTTAACGAGTCGAAACTCGTTGCTGCTTGGAGCGTGAACGAAATAAAAAAGAGAGAACAAAAACTGATAAAGAAAACAGATACTTTTTGACGTACCTCTTTGGCAGAATCTTTTAGCTTTTCATCATTCATAATCATAATGGTTTCTCCTTTCAGATGTGAGTGCCGCTGAAAAGGGAATCTATTCGAAAGGAAAAAAGGAACAATCGGGGGAGAGCTGAGTTTTTCATCAGCTATTTCCCTAGGGGATAATGGAACAAAACGTTATAGTCGTTTAACTTTCAAATAGGATATTGTCATCCTCGCGTAGGCGGGGATCCAGAAAGGCTAAACATCTGGATTCCTGCTTTCGCAGGAATGACATCATACGCTAACGAAAAGTTAATTTACTATACAGGGTGTGACGGCAGACAAACCAACTTCACCCTTTCTCAAAATCAAGTGAATGATATTCGAGAGAGTGTTTACCTAAACTGGAGAAAGCTTCTTATTTCAGATGAGCTGAAATGAGTTTCGTCATTTCAAACATGTTCACTTGTTTTTTGCCGCCGAAGACGATTTTGAGTTTGTCGTCTGCATTGATGTTTCGTTTATTCTTGGCATCTTGAAGATTGTTTTTCTTGATATAAGCCCAGAGCATTTTGACAACTTCAGTTCGAGGCAGCGGTTCATTTCCGACAATTGCCGCTAATGCTGCATCTGGTTGGAGTGGTTTCATGAACGCTGTATTCTTTTTCTTTTCTGCCATAATGGCCTCCTTGTGGTGAAGGGTGCTTATAAGCACATTTGATAGAAATGAAAACTCTTTTGTTATTATTTCTGAAATATCTTCATGATAAAGAGCTTTGCCTTTTTATAAATCATCCCTGGGGCTGAGCTTTCGCGCGGACCAGCGACATTCAATACTTGAATCTGATGCTGTTCCATCCAGGCAATGACCTCCTCAGATTTGGGTTCGCGTTTGAGATTGATGATAAGGTAAGGTTTGTTGAACTTCTTTGCGCAGTCGATCGTGAATCTTGTTCCACCTTGAGGTTCCCCAAACGTTAAGATGAGCGTCCCATCTGAATCGCGCATATTCCACTGGGTTCGTTGTTTATATTCGCCCAATGAGGTCTCTTTCAGGGGATATTTGAGATCAAGAATTCCATCTTCCGCGAGTCGACCTTTTGGACACCATCCACCGCAAGGAATGTGGAGCTCGATTGCAGCATCAAGCGCCGCCCGATCAACTCCCGTTTGACCACCAGAAATAATTTTTTGAACTAACTGAGGTTTTTGTTTTTTATTCAAAGATTTTTCTCCGAGTGAACTCTTTGCCTACTATTTCATTGGCTCATTTTTAATCGCCTCTAATTCTTCAACCACTATTAAATCTCGATGACGACCCAGCGATTTTTTGCTTTTGATTAAATCATCTATTGAAATTACATAGCATTCACCACTATACAATTCGATTTTATGAGCATTCTTGAGCACATCATAAAAATTTCCGACAGCTTCTACATGAGAAATAATATCTAAAACACCTAAATCTGTTTCGAGATAGAGATTTTTGATTCCGCTTACATCTTCTGGATATTGTAAAAAAGAGAGTTTGTTTGTCGTCATCCGATGTTTAGGATTAAAAGGTTTAAGCACTGCTCGCAACACATGAATTTGTTCCGGAGATAAAACAAGACATACATCTATATCTCGAGTAGTTTGATTACATCCATGGAGAACAGCCGCAAACCCTCCAATCAGAACAAAATCGAGAGGAGTTTTAACAAGAAATTCAAGAAGGCTTTGCAGATTTTGCACGATGGAGTTGTCCTATGCGTTGTAAAGCTTCGATAGAATTTAAAGTGTCTTGATGTCGTGCTATGCGTTCCTCATAGGAGATTTTGAGATTATCTCGAATAAGCCAAATATCTATCTCTTCTTTGTCCGATGTAAATTGATTGTCTTGAACAGATTGTTTGGTCATGGCACGAATATTAAATGATTTCGCTTCAACAGACAATCTCTTTCATAATAATTACCCCACACTCTCAGCGCTGTAGCGAGCGAGAAGGCCGCTACGAACAGCTCGTCTGTAGGTAAAGGAAAAGAAAAGAGAAGCAAGGAAAATATAAAAAAGTGCAAGTGCAATTCCCAAAAAAAGTGTGATTGAAGGGAGTGGATTCCCCTGCAGAATGGTTCGAATCCCTTCAAATACATAGGATGGTGGCAAGAGAGAAGAGACATGTTGCATCCACATGGGAAGCGTTGAAACGGGATAGAGAACTCCCGCAAATGGCGAAACGATCATCGGAATGGGCCAAATAAACCACTCAGCTGAAGGTCCTAAACGAAGCACAATCGTGACGCCGACAATGCCGAGGGAGACACCGAAGAGAAAAAGAATAAGAAGAAAAGGGAGAATCAACAATCCATACACCGCAAAGCTCAGACCAAAGATGGTGCTTGCTAAAACGAGCATCGTGATCAGCGCAATGAGACTTGTAAGGGTGCTCGTGAGGACAAGTCCGATAATGTATTCGGAAATATAAAGCGGGGATGCAAAAATATTCAAAAAATTTCGCGACCAGACATCTTCAAAAAAAGACATGGAGACGCCATGCATCACACGAATAAAAAAGTCCCAGAGAAGAATCGCTCCTAAAAGGAGAGGAATAAAATTGAGACCTCCGATAGAAAGGGAATTGAGATAACGGGTGAGAAATCCCCACAAAACAATGTCGATGCCAACCCATGCAAAAATCGGCAAGAGTCGCGACGTGGAGCGTAAAAGATAGAGTTGTCGAAGGAGAATAGCGTTAATGCGATGAAGGTGCATATGGTTGATCTCGCGGTAGAGGTTCTCCTGCGACGGCCATAAAAAGTTCTTCGAGCGTTTTCTTCGAATGTTCTTGCAAAAGAACTTTTGGTTTTCCTTGAAGAAGAATTTTTCCATGCAAAAGAAAAAGAACACGATCGCAAACATCTTCGACCTCATACATATTATGTGAGGTCCAAAGAACTCCTCCCTTTTCAGTTTTGGCAAAATTTCGGATCATGGTGCGAATATCGTGAGCTGTTGTGGGATCGAGTGAAGCCGTCGGTTCATCGAGCAAAAGAAGATGTGGACGATTGAGCATTGCCTTTGCAAGTGAAACTCGAGTCTGCTCGCCAGAAGAGAGGAGTCCACATTTCACATTTCGAAATCTTTCCAGACGAAATTGGAGGAGCAAAGCTTCAATACGATTCGAAAGATCTTTGACTCCATAGAGAAGACCGAAGAAGCGCAAGTTTTGAACCACGGTTAAATTCCCGGGAAGTTGAGCATAGACAGCTGCAAAATTGGTCCGCTCAAGAGCGCGCGAACGATGGGTGCTCACAT
The DNA here is from genome assembly GCA_001798185.1 of Deltaproteobacteria bacterium RIFCSPHIGHO2_02_FULL_44_16. Taxonomy (NCBI): domain Bacteria; class Deltaproteobacteria; species Deltaproteobacteria bacterium RIFCSPHIGHO2_02_FULL_44_16. The sequence goes on from MGRM01000008.1 coordinate 27,478, forward strand.
GAAGATTATCAATAATAATGTCTCCCGAGGTTGGTTCAAGCACTCCCAGAATCATATTAATGGTCGTGGTTTTGCCAGCACCGTTAGGACCGAGAAGTCCGACGATTTCATGTTGTCCGACGTCAAAGGAAATATGATCCACGGCAACCGTGGTTTTGTAGGATTTTGAAAGATTTTTTACGGAAAGAACTTTCGAATCAATCAAAGGTTGTGGAGGGTTCATGGGGTGATTCGCTTTTCCGGCTCAAGAGAAAATCTCTCATGCAACTCTACAGGCCGACGATATCTGCGTATGCGGATATTGAGAACCTCAACTCCAAGGGAGAAGGCCATGGCAAAATAAATATATCCTTTGTTGATATGTTGACCAGTTCCTTCAAGCATCAGCATGGCCCCAATCATAAGCAGAAAAGAGAGGGCTAATATTTTCATACTCGGATGTCGATGAATAAATTGACTGATCGCTCCTGCACTCCAGAGCATGACGCCCACAGCTGTGACCATGGCGATCACCATTATCGTGAGATGTTGTGCCATGCCAACCGCCGTGATCACGGAATCAAGAGAGAAGACAATATCGAGTAAAAGAATTTGAAAAAGAATCCAACGAGCGTTTACATGTGAGCTCTGGAGTTGAGTGTCATGCGCATCACCTTCGAGTTTGTCGTAGATCTCATGTGTTGCTTTGGCCATCAAGAAAAGTCCACCTGCAAGTAAGATAAGGTCTCTTCCTGAAACCACGTGTGACCAGAGTTGAAAAAGAGGAGCTGTTAAACTCATGATCCATGCAATGCTTGCAAGAAGGCCAAGACGCGCAAGCAAAGCAAGAGCAATGCCCAATCGACGAATACGGTCCTGTTTTTCCTGCGGGAGTTTTCCCACTAAAATGGAAATAAAGACGATGTTATCAATCCCAAGCACAATTTCCATCGCTGTAAGCGTTGTAAGACTGATGAGACTATCGAGAGTTAAGAGTTGTTCCATAAAACGAATCAATAATGAAATTGTAACGAAAACACAACTCTACTTGACAAAAATATCTGAGAAAATTCATTATCATTTTTTAGAAAAGGAGTCATAATGACCGCATCTGAAATGGGATTTATTGTGATCACGCTCAGTGTGTTGATGGTCAGTGTGCATAGCCTCGGTTATCTCTTCGAACGATTTCGACAACCTCGTTTAGTCGGTGAAATTTTAGCAGGTATTTTACTCGGACCTTTTGTCCTGGGAAAGCTTTCTCCATTTCTCTCAGAATTTTTTTTCGGAAATATGAATGCCACTGGCGAGAAAATGAACACGATTCTGGGATTTTTTTATTGGTTAGGACTTCTTTTGTTAATGTTCATTTCTGGAAGTCAGGCTCGTCGCGTTTTGGCACGTGAAAATCGACGTGAAACAGCATGGATATTAGCCCTTGGAACTTCGCTCCCATTTTTTATAACGCTCATTATAGGATTTTTTGCATTGATTCCTTTAGAACCTCTGATTGGAACTGCACATCAGAGAATTGCAATGCTGCTCGTCTTATCTATCGCTGTCGCGGTAACCTCCATTCCTGTTATCTCGCGTATTTTTTATGATCTGAAAATTCTTCATACACGATTTGCGAGTCTTATCCTCGGTGCGGCAGTGCTTGAAGATATTATTCTCTGGGGAGTGTTAGCCATTGCCACCGCTTTAGTTGCGTCGAGTCATCTTGCAGAACAACAGATGATCAGAAATATGACGATGCATATCGGAGCAACGATTTTCTATATGATCATCGCACTTTTTATGGCTCCCCATTTTTTACGGTGGTTACATCGACAACGATGGAATCTATTGCTCAAGTCTTCATCTGTTGGTTACATTACATTTATTCTTTTAGCCTATGCAGCTCTCGCAGCGTTGATGGAAGTGAATCTAATTTTTTCTGCTTTTCTCGCTGGATTTGGAGTTGTGGGGGGAATGAAAGGATCGGAAAGAGTTCGTTTTTCGGATGCACTCGCTTCCATTGAAAAAGTATCCTTCGGCATTTTTATTCCCATTTATTTTTTGCTGGTTGGATATAAACTTGTTTTTGGAAATGTCTTTTCCTTTTGGATGTTCATTTTCTTTTTGTTGGGTTCTTCACTGCTTGCTTTATTTTCCAGAGGCATTGCAGCACGGATGGCAGGTTTTCAGAAGCTCGATATTTTCAATCTCGCGATTGCCATGAATGCTCGTGGCGGCCCAGGAATTGTGCTTGCAACCGTGGCGTGTGAATCAGGAATTATCAGCGCTGCTTTTTATACAACACTGGTGCTCACCGCCATCATCACATCACAAGCAGCTCAACTGTGGCTCCGCTTTGTGTTGCAAAAGGGATGGCCGCTTCTTTCTACCAATTCTGAAGAATAAACCCTTTTATAAAAAAAGAGTGCACCAGAGCGAAGAACATCATAAAATAATCTTCATGTTCAAATCGCTCAAAGAAAATGCTATTTTTTGGATTCCTTTTTCCCTTCTTATTCTTGTTCTGATCTCTATAGCTGTGGGATATAACACGCTTCATCGAGAATCGACTTCCGCTTTTTTAGAACGACGTGTAGCCACGGCGGAGCTTGCTGCTATGGTTCTTGAAGAAAGGTTTTCTCGTTTGACGGATCTTGGACTCTCACTTGCAACTCGAACTCAACTCCGAAAATTAGTAGGAAAAAATAAATGGAAAGAGGCTATTGAACTTATGAAACAAGTTCCGAAACAGTTTCCTTTTGTAACGCGAGTCTATCTTACCGATCGTAAGGGAACTCTAATGGCCGATGCTCCACACATTCGAAGTACGCATGGGAAAAATTTTTCTTCTCGTGATTGGTATAAAGGAGTCAGTCGCTCTTGGAAGCAGTATTTATCCGTTGTCTCTACACGAACGGGAAAACCACAACTCAACGTCATTGCGGTTGCTACTCCCATTAAACTGAATGATGGAAAAATTTCGGGAATTCTTGTGCTTCAAGTTCCTCTCGATGCTTTTGTGGCGTGGGCCAGGGAAGTTGAAGTCGGCCCGGAAGAATTCGTCTTTTTTGTCGATCCTCAAGGAAATGTTGTCGGTCATCCCCATCTGTCAGTTCAAGAAGGAGAGATTATCAATCTTTCAGCGTATCCACCGGTTCAACACGCGCTTGCAGGAGAAAAGGGGACATTGATTGAACGAGACATCAAAAAGAACAAAAAGATTGTCATCTCCTATGCTCCGGTTCGACGTTACCAGTGGGGAGTGATCGTGCAACAGCCGGCAGAAGTTGCACTTGCTCAGCGAAATAAAAATGTGACTCTTTTTATTATCATCTCTGCTTTTATTTTTCTGATGAGTTGTTTTGCGATGTATGGACTTATTCGTATTCTCCGTTCTCGCCAGAAAAAACATGAAGATCGTTTGCGAGAACTTATTGCCATCAAATCGGAATTTACGTCGATGGTTTCTCATGAACTCCGAACTCCACTGACGGTCATTAAAGAAGGCATGAGCATGGTCGTCGACGAAACCGCAGGTCCTCTCACGGCATCCCAAAAAGAATGTCTCGAGGCTGCGGATAGGAATATTGAACGACTTACTCGTCTTATTAATGATGTGCTCGATTATCAAAAATTGGAAGCGGGAGAGATTTCACTTCATGTTGGAGAATATCATATCAATGAACTCATTGAACAGATGCTGCCAGAGATTCACAGTTTGGCGCATCGAAAAAATCTTCTTATTGTCACCAAATTTGCGGAACAGTTGCCTTCGCTTGTTCTTGATCGAGATAAAATAGTTCAAGTGGTTTTGAATTTCGTCAGTAATGCCGTAAAATTTTCAGAAAAGGGGACCATTACTCTTCAGACAGAAAGAACAAATAATCATATTCGCGTTGCTGTGTGTGACGAAGGAATTGGGATTCCTCAAGAAGATATTTCCAAACTTTTTCAAAGTTTTGTTCAACTCACGCATAGTGGAGGTCGAAAAACAGGAGGAAGTGGTTTAGGTCTCGCGATTTGTCGAAAAATTCTTGAAATGCATCATGGCCAAATTGGAGTGGAATCTGTCTATGGTCATGGCTCAACTTTTTGGTTTTTGCTTCCCATTTCGGATACAAAAAAGCCTGCTTAGTTTGCAGGCTTTTTTGTACTCGAAGCAACATCGCCACATTACTTATTTGTGGTTGGATTTGTTGCGTTTGGAGCTGTTGTTGTTGGGTTCGTTGTTCCGGTGTTGCTGGAAAGAGGCTTATTTGCTGCCTTTTGGAGCTCGTCTGTATAGCATTTGTCGAGCATAGCTCCTACCAATCCCTTTTGTTTGCAGGATTCCCAGAACGCTTTCTCTGTTGCCGTCTTTGGTGTAACGGCTGTAGTTTCAGCGAAGCTCACAGATGCTGCGAGAACGAATGAAACGCCTACAAGACCCATAAGAATTTTCTTCATAGTATCACCCCCTTTCATCTTAAGTGGCGATTGTCTATCACGAGAAAGATGAAATAATAATGAGTTGAAAATTAAAAAAAATTCATTCATAGCTTGTTCATCTGAGGTGGTTTATGCGAATCCTTGTTGCAGAAGATGAATTAAAAGTTCGTAACTTTGTCGTTATGGGTCTTCAAGAAGCAGGTATGGTGACTGATGCGGTGGCAAGTGTCGCCGAACTTCTCTCTTCATTACGTATTACCCGTTACGATGTTTTGATTTTAGATCGCCTCCTCAAAGGGGTCGATTCACTCACTTCTCTTGCCGAGCTGCGCCGTCTTTGTCCCTCCACGAAAATTTTAATTTTAAGTGCACTCGCTGAATGTGATGAACGCGTCAAAGGTCTTACAGAAGGTGCGGACGATTATCTCGGAAAACCCTTTCATGTTCATGAATTAATCGCGCGCATACGAGCTTTGGTGCGTCGTCAGCTTTCAGAAAATCAAAAAATGTATCCCGTGATGGAATATAAAGACGTCAAAATTGATCTGGAACAGCAACGAGCATTTCGTCATGAAAAGCGTATTGAGCTTACCGGAAAAGAATTGCGACTCCTTTCTCTTTTGATGCGACATCCGGGAAAAGTTTTTTCAAAAGCAGAAATTTTAGACCAATGCTGGGATATCAATCATTGTCCTGAAAGCAATGTCGTCGAAGTAACCATCGCGAGTCTCCGTTCAAAGCTCGACCGTACAGATTCACCACGTATTCAAAGTAAAAGAGGAATCGGTTATTGGTTAGGTGAACCGTAATCATGAAATTTTTTTGGCATCCACGCACATCTCTTCAAACCAAACTTCTTGCAGTTACCTGGTTGATGACAACGATTGGTACGATTACGGCTGCGATTGTCAGTAGTAGTCTTTTGATTCGAAGCCATCGTGAATCGATTCATGCGCAATTGCAAACTACAGCGACAAGTCTCATCTCTCTCGGTATTTCAGATTTTTCTGAGCTTGAAGATTTTGAAGGACTCAATGATTTTATTCTGAACGCTTTGAAGATGGAAAAAATTGATAAAATCGTTCGTATTTATAATAAAAAAGGTGCGCTTGTGTTTACGACGATTGGCGTCGACTATGATCATCTTCCGAGTCAGCTCAAACTTCCCATTCCAAAACCACAAATTGTAAACGTTCAAGGACAACAGCGAATGTATGCCAGTCTGATTGTCCCTTATGAAACAGGAAGGAAACGACAACAATTTTATTTACAGGTTGCCATTCCACTTCCTCCGTATGCGGATATTCTTTCTCTTCTCTGGGTTCGAAGTTTGATTCTTTTTGGTCTTCTCATCCTCGTTTCCTTTTTTATCTCATGGTATTTGGCGAAAAAATTGATTCAACCTGTGCGTTTCATTGCTGAACATTTAAAATCGATTGATCCCACCAAAGCGCATGAGCTCAAACCCCTTCACCTTTCCATGAAAGGTGATTTTTTGGATACGATCGTTGAGGGAATGAATCTTCTTATTCTCAGAACGCAAAAGAGTTTAGATCGACTTCAAAAAATGAGTCGATATGTCGCGCATGAACTTCGAACACCGCTGACCATTCTTCGAGGAGAAGCAGAGCTCGTACTCTCGAAACAAGATGCTTCGCGCGAAGAATATGCTCAAACACTGAAAAGTTCTCTCGAAGAAATTGATCGCATGTCAGATATTGTGGCAGGTGTTCTTTCTCTGGATGAACGAAAAAAGATGCGAGCATTGACGCAAGAGTCTTACGATTTACGGACTTGGATTCAAAAAAATGTAACGCGATGGGAAAAAACGTTAGGTCGATCTCTTTGTCTCGATCTTCCATCAACGCCTCAAATGACCCGCCTCGATCCGACACTTCTGTATCATTTGGTGGATAATCTTATTCGAAATGTTCATGCACATACTTCTTCGACCACAATCTGCACTCTTTTTCTGAAGGCAGATTCTTCTCCCACACTTTTTATTTATGATGATGGTCCTGGGGTTTCAGTTCAACTTTTAACAGCATTGAATGCCTCAACAGATGAACTGATCAATGAGCTTGGTATTGGAACACATTTATGCAAAAAAATTGCGGAACTTTGCGATTTACATCTTGCTTTTGCCAACCGACCCGAAGGAGGTTTCCTTGTCACCATCGAATTTCCAGCATCTCTCGATCTCCAAACTTCATCATCTCGCCCTCTTTGTGGATGATATTGAAGGATGTGCACAGTTTTATATCGATCTTTTTGGCTTTCAAACGCTCGATCGGAAATATAACGATACAGGAGAGCTTCGCGCTCTTTGGTTACGTTGCGGCGAAATTATTTTCATGTTCGAAAAAGGTGAACCAGAAACAGAGAGCCACGGAGTGATTGCTTTTTCGATTCAGCGAAAGGATCGAGAAACGTGGAGAAAAAAATTAAACCACATGTCAGTCCCTATCACGCGAGAAAGTCAGTTCAGTATATATTTTCCAGATCCTGAGGGGAGGGCTCTTGCACTGTCTCACTCTCCAGAAGTTCTTGAGTGGGAAGAGGAGCGATAAGTCTGCGTTCGATGAATCTCATTCTTTTCGTGACATGCCGAGGTGGCGGAAAACGTCCCCACTTTTTTGGGCTCGGTAAGATCGAAGCAAGAAAAGCTGCTTCTGAAACCGTGAGATCGGATGCTGTTTTTTTGAAATAGTAATGAGCTGCCGCTTCAGCCCCATAAATTCCTTTTCCCCATTCGGCAATGTTGAGATAGATTTCTAAAATTCGATCTTTCGAAAGAAAATATTCCATTTTCCATGCGATCCAAATTTCGGCGAGCTTCCGCCACACATATTTATCGCGTGAAAGATAGAGATTGCGCGCTACCTGCATCGTGATGGTTGAAAAACCGTGGGAGAATGAACGACGGTTCACATTTCGAAAAAAAGCGTGTTTCATCTCTTCATAATCAACGCCACGATGCTGATAAAAACGGCTGTCCTCTGCTATGACAACAGCTTGTTGAAGATTTTTTGAAATATTTGAAAGAGGAATCCAAGAATATGAAAACGGATGTTCTTCCTGCTTCATATAAGAAGTTTTTTTTATCGAACCAGAACGAAGGGAAGGAATATAAGGAACAAAAAAAAGAGAGAGGAGAAAAACAATCAGAATTCCAATAGATAAACGTTTTTTAAGGCTCAGAGATGACGTCATGCGAATATGGCCTAAACATATCCTTTTCCCCCGAGCAACCGTTTTTAATGGGGATATTGGCTATTTTTCGTTTGACAATTATCCTCTGCTTCTTGAATATCCGTCGCACAAAATAATGCCTTTAAAACCCTTATAAGGAGGAATGTATGGCAGCAGAAACACTGGTCGTGGTCTCAAAGATTAAGGATTTTGTGAAGTCAAAAGGTTTCCGTACGTCGGAAACAGCAGTGGACGCTCTTTCAAAAGCAGTTGAAGAGCTCTTAGGCAAAGCCATTGAGCGTGCAAAGGACAATGGCCGTCAGACCGTAAAAGATTCTGATATTTAATGTATTTGTAACAAAGAGAAGACAAAAACGCCCCCATTATTTGGTGGGCGTTTTTTATTTTTTCTGACATACCAATAACTGACAGTTAGTTACTGGTAAAATCGCCAAAACTGGAGGAAAAAGTGAGTATAAAACCTGATACCTGGATCCGTAGGATGGCGCTTGAAAAGGGGATGATCGAACCTTTTGAAGCGACGCAAGTTCGAAATGGTATTTCATACGGGCTTGGATCTTATGGTTATGATTTTCGGCTCGATCGAAAATTTCGTATTTTTCGAGCGGGAGCCGGAATTGTCATTGATCCAAAAAACGCTTCCACTTCGTTTGATGATCTCATTGCCGATGTGTGCGAAATTCCTCCTCATAGTTTTGTGCTTGCGCAAACCATCGAATATTTTCGTATTCCCCGTGATGTCGTAACGATCTGTTATGGCAAATCGACCTATGCTCGTTGCGGAATTCACGTAAATGTCACTCCTTTTGAGCCAGAGTGGGAGGGGCATGCGACGATTTCCATTACGAATGCGAACAGTGTTCCTGCAAAAATTTATGCAGGTGAGGGAATCGGTCAGCTCCTCTTCTTGCAATCAAACGAACCTTGTGCTGTTTCTTACGCTGATAAAAAAGGGAAATATCAGGCACAAAAAGAAATCACTCACGCTAAAGGATCAGGATAATGACAACTCATACGTATACGATTCAACGACCAGAAAAGCTCTCTTTATGGGAGAGGCTTTATCTTCCCGAAATTTTTCGAGGCATGTTTATTACTGCTCGCCATTTTTTTCGGAATCTTTTTCATATGGATAAACGGATGACCATTGAATTCCCCGAAAAAAAGAAACAATTACCTCCGGGATATCGCGCTGAACATCGTTTAATGTTACGAGAAGATGGTTCTGTTCGATGTACGGCGTGCATGCTTTGTGCAACGATTTGTCCTGCTCGTTGCATTGAAATTGAAGCTGAAGATGTGGGTGATGACAAAATTGAAAAGCGCGCGAAAAATTTTACCATTAATGAACTTCGCTGTGTCTTTTGTGGTTTTTGCGTTGAAGCCTGTCCTTGTGACGCGATTCGCATGGATACCGGAAAATTCGAAAACTCTACGTTTGATCGTAAAACCGCAATTTATGACATCAAGAAATTGATCAATAATCAAGCGACTGGATCGAGCCAACTATCACAGGGGTTATATTGACTATAAACTTTTGTCATCCCCGCGAAAGCGGGGATCTCATGAGATTCCCGCTAACTACATGCGGGAATGACCGTAGTAGATTCATTTTGTTACGGGTTCTTCGTCAATAGTCATTTATGAAAGATTTCTATCACATCTTAGGTGTTCCACGCAGTGCTTCAGCAACTGATATTAAAAAAGCTTATCGTCGTCTTGCAAAACAATATCATCCCGATGTGAGCAAAGGAAATAAAGAGACCGAAGAAAAATTTAAAGAAATTTCCGAAGCCTACAATGTTCTCTCTGATCCCGAACAGCGCAAAAAGTATGACCTGTATGGAAATGCGGCTGCAGGTCCTGGACCAGGATTTAGTGGCGCTGATTATCGCGAATTTCGCGGAGGCGATTTTCGTGGTGCTGACTTCGGTGATCTTGGCGACGTCTTCGAAGAACTTTTTCACATGGGAGGTGTTCGTCGTGGTCGACGAACAAGAACTGAAGGATACGGCGAACCTGCTCCTATGGATGGACAAGATACTTTCACCACCATTGAAATTTCATTTTCGGAAGCAATTCACGGAACAGAACGACAGATTACGATGAAACGAGAGAACAAACCGGAAACGATTACGGTGAAAATTCCCGCAGGCGTTGATATCGGTTCCAAGGTTCGTGTGGCTGGAAAAGGGCAGCCTGGTTATAATGGTGGCAAAGCCGGCGATCTTTATTTGCATATTCAAGTTTCACCTCATCCTGAATTTTGGCGAGAGGGGGCTGATATTTATATTGAGCTTCCCATCACGATTTACGATGCGATTTTTGGTGCGACCGTAGAAGTAGCAACTATAAGTGGGAAAGCGAAAATGAAAATTCCTTCCGGAACTTCGAGTGGTCAAAAATTTCGTCTCACCGGAAAAGGATCGCCGGTTCTTGGAAGTAAAGGAAAGCACGGCGATCAGTATGTGATTATTCGCATTGTTCCCCCCAAAAAACTCACTGTAGAGCAAAAGAAAATTTTTGAAGAACTTGCTGAAAAATATCCTTATGATGCTCGAGAATAAAATTATAATTTTTTTCCGTGAGAATCGAAAAGGGGAAATTGTTTCCATTTCCAACGTTGGAATCGATATTGGAACGCAGTTTTTAAAACCCCGAGACCGTACTGAACACTTCGTCGAAAATTAATACTTGAGGCTTCAGGAAAATATTTCGTAGGACACGAAATTTCACCAAGACGAAATCCGAAAAAGTGCGCTTGAACTAAAAATTGATTATCAAAAACAAAATCGTTTGAATTTTCTCCCAGAGGGAGTGTTTCTAACACTTGACGCGTATAACCTCGATAGCCTGTATGATATTCAGAAAGCTTTTGCGAAATGAGAATATTTTCCGCGAACGTTAAAAAACGATTCGAAATATATTTATAGAGCGGCATTCCCCCATGAAGTGCTCCTTTTCCTAAAATGCGCGATGCAAGGACAACATCATAGTGACCTGAAACAAGCATGGCAGCCATTGCAGGAATCAATTGAGGAGAATATTGGTAATCGGGATGGAGCATAATAATAATATCTGCCCCTTTTTGAAGCGCTAAACGATAACAAGTTTTCTGATTGCCACCATAGCCTTTGTTGGCAGGATGGCGAAAGACAGGAATACTTAAATTCTCGGCCGACAGAACAGTGCGATCCGTGCTTGCATCATCAACCACAAGAATTTCATCGACAAATCCAATGGGAATTTCTTCATACGTTCGCTTTAAGGTTTGCTCTGCATTATATGCAGGCATCACCACCACAATTTTTTTCCCCAAGAGCATCGGAGCTAAATGTCATAAAAATACATAGACATCAATGTTGGATTTTTTTAAAAAACTCCATAGACCGTTTATGAAAAGGTGTCATCGCGAGCCCGAAGGGCGTGGCGATCTCCTCAAATCACTGCTTGCAGGAGATTGCTTCGTCGCCCGCCATGAAGCGTGGCGGGCTTCTCGCAATGACATATGTGGGCTTTGTAGAAGTATGTGTCATTCTGAGCCCTTCGACTTTGCTCAGGGCAAACTCCGCGAAGAATCCCGACGGGATTCTTCACCCGTTCAGGATGACAAGAAGAGGCAACGTGATATTTCAAAAGAAAACTTTTTCTTTTTATCTCTTTTTATTCCTTCTTCTTTCATTTTTTGCCTTAGTTCTTTTTTATCGCTTAGATCATTTTACCTTTTGGCAAGATGAAGCAGAAACAGCGCTCCTTGCCAAATCGATCTTCCTTCACGGTGTTCCACAGACTCTTTTTGATGATGTTTGGATCACGCAGTTTCATGGAAAAGAATCGACTTCACAGCATCTCTGGTATTTCACTCCATGGCTTCCGTTTTATCTCTGCGCTCTTGGATTTAAACTTTTTGGGATGAACGAGTGGGGCGGCAGAGTTCTTTTTGCGCTTTCAGGCTTTTTTTCAGCCATCATGTTGGGACTCATTGCATGGAAGTGGATAAAAAACAGATCTGTAGTCGTCTGGACCCTCTTTTTTTACGTTACCAATGTTTCCGTCATTCTTTATACTCGTCAGTGCAAATATTATCCCTTGTATCTTCTCGGTTCTTGTCTCGCACTTTATGGCATTTTGAAATGGCATGAAAACCGCCGCGGTTTTTTTCTGACAGCTCTCGGTTTTCTCATCTGCTTTCATTGTAATTATCTCTCGGCTTTTTTAGCTTTTTTTGGTTTCGGATGCTACACACTTTCTTCAAAACAGCTGCGACCTCTTTTTTTCAAGATGCTGCTGACGATTCTTGTTTTCTTCGGCCCCTTTTTACTGCTCGCTTCGATGAGCGAAAGAAGTAACATTGTGAGTCAATGGCCGTCAGTTCTTCTCTATTTCAAAAAACTCGGCACCCAATTTTATTATTGGAACGGACAAGTCTTCCCCTTTCTTCTGGGATTTCTCCTTTGTTGGTTTCGACCTCCTTTTTTAAAATTCATTGGTCTTACTATCATCAGTTCCTTTCTTCTTCTCCCGCTTGTTGGCTCTGACCTCTTTCGATACAATCTTCACCTGATTCCGCTCTTTTGTTTGCTGCTCGGTTATTTACTTTATCGATCTTTTGCGTGGAACAAATATTTTGGACTCTCTCTTTTTTCAATTCTGACATTTACGAACATTCTTCAAAATTTTCCCGACGCCTTTGTCCAAAAAGAGATAAGACCCCTTTTTCAAAAACGAGAATGGATTGCTCTCAAAAATTATTATTTCAAAGCCTCTCAAGATCCCTTTAAGATTCTTCCCTCATTTTTGCCTCATCTCTCTCCAAAGAATGAACATGCATTTTTAAATCACGATCAAATGCCGTGGCAGTGGTACCTGAAAATGCCTCTCGCCTATATGGCGATGTCTGAGAAAATTTCTTCTAAAACTCCTCCTGTTCCCGAACATTTTTTAGAAAAGCACGAGATCGATTGGTGGATTGGGCCACATCTCGTCAAAATGGGAGATGGCCCGTACCTCTCTGAAGAAGAGATCGTACAATTGTGGAGAGAAAAGGGGTATCGATACGAAAGAATCGATACTCAGATTCCGATTCTTTATTGGGATTTAAATTCTCCGATTCGATATCGACATTTTTTGGAACGATTTTCTGATGATCCAAAAACTACAAAAACAATACACCTCATCAGGCGCATGAAGTGAAACCAAAACGTGCCCGGAAAATTTCTGGCGTTTTGTGTCAGAAAGTGCCGGGCACTTGTTTTGGCGAATCGCTGCAGACCAAAAGAAGTGCCAGACACTTTTTTGCACTCACAACGTGCCAAAAAGATGTCAGGCACCTTTTGATCTGCTACCAAACCATCTTTACAAATAGGCTCTTAGACGCTATGAGCTAGCAGATTTTTGCCTCAAGGGAGTCTCAAGATGGTTCACACTGTCATCGTTGCCGCAGCTCGCACACCGATTGGAAGTTTTCAGGGAGTGCTCAGTTCATTTCAAGCGCCCCAACTCGGTGCTTTGGCCATTCGCGAAGTGGTTGCACGTGCGCACGTGGATGTTTCCGAAATCGATCATGTGATTATGGGCTGTGTTTTAACCGCAGGTCTCGGCCAAGCTCCGGCGCGTCAAGCTTCCATTGGAGCAGATCTTCCAAATACGATTGGCGCTCTGACAATCAATAAAGTTTGCAGCTCTGGTCTTCGGGCCATTATGCTCGCGGATCAAATCATTCGGGCAGGGGATGCAGACGTCATTGTCGCCGGTGGTATGGAATCGATGACCAATGCTCCTTATCTCCTTCCAAAAGCGCGTACCGGATATCGACTTGGCGATGGCGCTGTCATTGACTCTATGGTCTACGATGGACTTCGCGATGCGTATGATGGCAAGCATATGGGAGAACATGCCGAGAACTGCGTTCTCAAATATCGTTTTTCACGCGAGGACTTGGATGCATTTGCCATTGAAAGTTATCGACGTGCACAGCGAGCAAGCGCAGAAGGTTTTTTTCGTGAAGAAATTGTTCCCATTGAAATTCCGCAAGCAAAAGGGATGTTGCTTCGATGTGAAACTGATGAAGAACCGAGTCGAGTCAATTTTGACAAAATTTCCTCTCTCAAACCGGTTTTCAAAAAAGAGGGATTCATTACGGTTGCCAACGCGAGCTCTCTGAATGATGGAGGAGCTGCGGTCATCGTCATGTCAGAAGCAAAGGCGAAAACATTCGGTTTAACCCCCCTTGTTCGAATTGTGGGTCATGCTGAAAGCTCTCAAGAGCCTCAATGGTACACCACAGCACCTGTAAATGCTATTAAAGCAGTTCTTGAAAAAACAAGTTTAAGTATTCAAAATATAGATATTTTTGAAATTAATGAAGCTTTTGCTGCCGTCACGTTAGCAGCGATGAAAGAATTTCACCTTTCAGCTGATCAGGTAAATATCAATGGTGGTGCTGTTGCTCTTGGTCATCCTATTGGAGCAAGTGGGGCAAGACTTGTGGCAACAGCGACTTCTTTGCTGAGACGTTTGAAAAAACAGCGAGCGATCGTCACTCTGTGTAATGGTGGTGGTGAAGCAACAGCAATGGTGTTGGAGCGTATGTCATCCTGAGTGAAACGAAGGATCCCGGGATTCTTCGCGGAGTTTACCCTGAGCAAAGTCGAAGGGCTCAGAATGACAAAAAGGGAGTTTTGAAAAATGTCATTCCTGCGAAGGCAGGAATCCAGAAGTTATTTTCAATGACTGGATCCCCGCTTTCGCGAGGATGACAAAAGGGATTCTAATGACTACTCTCAAAACAATTGGTGTGATCGGAGCAGGACAAATGGGAAGCGGGATTGCACAAGTGTTTGCGACCGCTGGTTTTCACGTAGTACTGCAAGATACCAATGCAAAACAATGCGCAGAGGCAAAGAAGGGGATTGAAAAATCGCTGACAAAGTTTGTTGAAAAAGGAAAACTTGCTGCTGATCAAAAAGAAAACATTCTTGCTCGCCTCACCACAACAACTGAGCTTCAAGGTATGAAACAAGCAGATGTGGTGATTGAAGCCGTGACTGAAAATTTAAATCTCAAACTCCAAATTTTTTCGCAACTCGATCACATCGCGCCCTTACATGCCATTCTTGCGAGTAATACTTCGTCTATTTCTATTACATCGCTCGCAGCCGCGACCCATCGTCCTGATAAAGTCATTGGAATGCATTTTATGAATCCTGTTCCTCTCATGAAAGGGGTCGAAGTGATTCATGGTCAGCAGACATCAGCAGAGACAGCGAAGGTGATTGCATCGCTCATTCAGAAATTAGGAAAAACTCATGTGAGTTCAAAAGATGTCGCTGGATTTGTGGCCAATAGAATTCTCATGCCGATGATTCGCGAAGCCATTGAAACGCTCGAACAGGGAGTAGCAAGTCGCGATGACATTGATCGTTGTATGATCGACTGCTGCAATTTTCCGATGGGACCTCTTGCGCTGGCTGATCTTATCGGGCTTGATACATGTGCGTCGATTTTACATGTGATGGCTGATGGTTTGGGAAATGATAAATATCGTCCGACGAAACTGATGCAAAAAATGATTGCCGAGGGAAAACTTGGAAGAAAAACTGGAGAAGGTTTTTATAACTATTGAGGGTGTCATCGCGAGCCCGAAGGGCGTGGCGATCTCCTGACAACACAAGAGATTGCTTCGTCGTCCCCCAAAGATTCATGGGGGACTTCTCGCAATGACATAAACAAAAAAAATGACTTCGAACTATTTAAATCTTATTACCGAAACCATCGGCTCCATTGGCGTTCTCAAAATCAATCGTCCGAAACAATTGAACGCACTGAACATGGAGACGCTCATTGAACTTGAGCGTGCGGTGACTGAGTTTGATCATCAAACAAATATTCGCGTCATAGTCATTACCGGTGAAGGTGAAAAAGCTTTTGTGGCTGGCGCGGATATCGCTGCGATGCGTGAAATGACTCCCACACAAGCAGATGAGTTTGCGCATCAAGGTCATCGCACCATGAACACCATTGAACAGGCATCAAAACCGGTGATTGCTTGTGTGAATGGATATGCACTCGGAGGTGGAACTGAGCTCGCACTTGCATGTGACATTCTTTATGCTTCGGACAAAGCGACCTTCGGCCTTCCTGAAACAAAGCTGTCGCTTCTTCCTGGGTTTGGGGGAACACAACGTATGCCGCGTTTGATTGGAGTTGCTCGTGCGAAAGAGCTCATCTTTACCGGAAAAACTCTTTCGGCTCAAGAGGCTTACGAACTCGGCATAGTCAATAAAGTCATAGCGCATGCAGAACTCCCTTCAGCCGTTCGATCTCTTGCAGAGACGATTGCTGCTAACAGTCCTGGTGCCATTCGACTTGCAAAAAAAGTCATCAATCAAGGAAACAATCTCTCCTTTCAGGCAGCGCTCGAATATGAACGGACTCAATTTGAAGAACTTTTTGCAACACAAGACTGTAAAGAAGGCCTTGCGGCCTTTCTTGAAAAACGAAAGCCTGAGTTTAAAGGAGCATAAACAAAAAGATGTCATTCCCGCGAAAGCGGGAATCTCAAGTGTTTACATGAGATCCTTCGTTTCACTCAGGATGACAACGAGGAGTACAGAATGAATTTTGAATTAACCGAAGACCAAAAATTGCTTCAACAAACGGTTCGTGAATTTGCACAGCATGAGATTGCACCTCATGCTGCAAAGCTCGATGAGCTTTCGGAGTTTCCGTATGAACATGTCAAAAAAATGGCTGAGCTGGGACTGATGGGAATGATGGTACCACCTGAGCTTGGTGGCGGTGGCATGGATAATCTCTCGTATGTTTTGGCGCTTGAAGAACTCTCTGCAGCATGCGCTTCCACCGCAGTGACGATGTCGGTCAACAATTCACTTTATTGTGGTTGTCTTCTCAGTTCTGCAAATGAAGCTCAGAAGAAAAAATATATTCCCGATTGGGCGTCAGGGAAAAAGCTCGGGGCGTACGCTCTCTCCGAACCCGGAACGGGTTCCGATGCTGCAAATCAAAAAACCACTGCGTCAAAACAAGGAAATAAATATCTGCTCAATGGAACGAAAAATTTTATTACGAATGGTCCTCAAGCCGATGCCATGATTGTTTTTGCCATGACTGACAAAGAAAAACGTCATAAAGGAATTTCGGCTTTCATTGTTGAGAAAAATTTTTCTGGATTCAATGTGGGCAAGGTCGAAAAGAAAATGGGGATTCGCGCAAGTTCCACTTCTGAAATTGTATTCAAAAATTGTGAAGTTCCAGTTGAGAATCGATTGGGAGAAGAGGGAGATGGATTCAAAATTGCGATGACAACCCTCGATGGCGGTCGCATCGGCATTGCAACTCAGGCGCTCGGCATCGCGCGCGCTGCGTTTGAAACTGCAGCGAAATATTCAACACAGCGAGAAGCTTTTGGACAAACGATTTCTCAGTTTCAAGGCATTCAGTGGAAACTTGCAGATATGGCCATGAACATTGATGCTGCGCGTCTCCTCATTCATCGTGCTGCGTGGATGAAGGCTCGTGGAGAACGTGTCACCAAGCAAGCTGCGATGGCAAAACTTTTTGCATCAGAGATGGCAATGAATGTCACAAAAGATGCGATTCAAGTTCTCGGAGGTTACGGCTATTGTCGCGAATATCCCGTCGAACGCTATTTCCGCGATGCGAAAATTACCGAGATTTACGAAGGGACCAGTGAAATTCAGCGTATTGTGATTGCTCGTGAAGTATTAAAAGAGATCACTTCATGAATGAAAAACAAAAAAAATTTGAAACTCTTTCATTTCGACCGATTGAAGAACTTTATACATCAGACAATTTGAAAGGCTTTAACGAAGCTCGTGATCTTGGTCGTCCCGGAGAATATCCCTTCACACGCGGCATTTATCCCACGATGTATCGAGGTCGACTCTGGACCATGCGTCTTTTTTCCGGCTTTGGTACGGCCGAAGAAACAAACAAACGCTATCACTATCTTCTTGAACATGGTCAGACCGGTTTATCGGTTGCTTTCGATTTTCCAACTCTCATGGGTTACGATTCAGACTCCGAGCGCTCGCAAGGCGAAGTCGGAATGTGCGGTGTTGCCATCGATACGCTCGATGACATGGAATCTCTCTTTAAAGGCATTCCACTTGATCACGTGACAACGTCGATGACGATCAATGGGCCTGCGTCAGTTCTTCTCGCTTTTTATTTTGCGGTTGCACAAAAACAGAATGTTCCTCTCACCAAAGTGGGCGGGACCGTTCAGAATGATCTTCTCAAAGAATTTATCGCGCAAAACTCTTACGCATTTCCTCCCGATCCTTCGATGCGCGTTGTGGTCGATATGATCGAGTATTGCGCAGATCATGCACCACGCTTTCATCCCGTTTCGATTTCTGGGTATCACATTCGCGAAGCAGGATCGACAGCGCTGCAAGAGCTTGCCTTTACACTTGCTGATGGCATTGCCTATGTTCAAGCTTGTGTTGATCGCGGACTTGATGTTGACAAAATTGCTCGCCGACTCTCTTTTTTCTTTAATTCCCATAATGATTTTTTTGAAGAGATTGCAAAATTTCGAGCAGCTCGTCGCATCTGGGCAAAGGTGATGCGTGAACGGTTTCATGCAAAGGACGAACGTTCATGGCAACTTCGTTTCCACACACAAACTGCTGGAGTCAGTCTCACGGCCCAACAACCTTATAATAATGTGGTTCGTACAACTCTTCAGGGCCTTGCGGCAGTGCTTGGGGGAACACAGTCCCTTCATACGAATGCGCTCGATGAAACGCTGGCACTTCCCACAGAAAAATCTGCGCGCATCGCTCTTCGCACACAACAAATCATTGCACATGAATCGGGAGTGACCAATACCGTTGATCCTTTAGCAGGAAGTTATTTTATCGAGAAGCTCACGAATGAGATGGAACAAGAAGCCATGGAACTGATTACAGAAATCGATGCCATGGGCGGCATGTTGCAAGCGGTCAAAAATGGTTTTCCTCAACGACAAATCGCCGATGCGAGTTTCAAACTTCAACAGCAAATCGAGAAAAAAGAGAGAATCATTGTCGGTCTCAATGCATTTGAAAGTAAAGATGATGACAATCTGGAAATTTTAAAAATTGATGACACAGCTCGTTTGAAACAGATGCAACGTTTAAAAAAGATAAAAGCGGGAAGAGATCAGATGCGTGTTGACAAAACATTGAAACGATTGAAAGAAGTCGCGTCTTCGAAACAAAATCTCATGGAGCCGCTCATCGAATGCGCCCGTGCTTATTGCACTCTCGAAGAGATGATCACCGTAATGAAAAGTGTGTTTGGGGAATATCATGACCCTGGGATATTTTAATTTGTGTCATCGCGAGCCCAAAGGGCGTGGCGATCTCCTAAAAGCACTGTTTGCAGGAGATTGCTTCGTCGCTAAGGCTCCTCGCAATGACAAAAAAATTTATGTCTAAAATACGCATCTTAGTCGCAAAACCGGGATTAGATGGTCACGATCGTGGCGTGAAAATTATCGCTCGCACACTGCGAGATGCTGGATATGAAGTGATTTATACGGGGCTCCATCAAACTCCGGAGCAGATTGTTTCTGCCGCAGTGCAAGAGGATGTGAATGCCATTGGACTTTCGATTCTTTCAGGAGCGCATCTTCATTTATTTAAACGCATTCTTGATCTCTTAAAAGAAAATGATGCCTCAGGTATTAAAATTTTTGGTGGTGGAATTATTCCTGATGAAGATGTAAAGGAACTCAAAAAAATGGGAGTCTCAGAAATTTTTACTCCTGGTGCACCCATCGAAGAGATACTGAGTTGGGTAAAAAAGAATATTGGTTGATAATGCTGTCATTCCCGCGAAAGCGGGAATCTCATGAGATCCCCGATAAAAACACTCGGGGATGACAATGCTCAAAACCGACATTTTGTTTTGCGCTGGCTATACTATTAACGAGGAGAACTTATGGCATTTAAAGACGCACCCCCTGTCTATGTCGTCGCTGCTGGCGTTTCGAAGTTTGCCAAAGCACGACCAGATAAAACTTTTCAAGCGATCGTCAAAGAGGCTGTCGCCTATTCTGTTACAGACATTGGAATTGAATACGGGAAATTTGTCGAACTTGTGGATGGCGCTGTTGCTTCTTATTTTTCCGATCATTTTTTACGACAACTCAAAGCAGCAGCCATGTGCCAAGATTATTTAAATCTCTGTCCAAAGCCGGCGCATCGTGTGGAAGCGGGTGGTGCAACTGGCGGCATTGCTTTCCAGGAAGGATATAAAAACATTGCCTCAGGCCTCATGGATGTTTGTCTCATCTATGGTTGGGAAACGATGAGTACCGTGAATACGTGGAAGGGAAATGAGTTCATCGCTCTTGCCTCTGATGTCAGTTTCGACTTTCCCGTCGGCGGATTTTACTCTGGCTATTACGCGATGATGGTGGTGCGTCATATGAAAGAATATGGAACCACTCCTGAACAGATGGCCTATATCTCGGTCAAAAATCACCATAACGCCTTTCATAATCCTTATGCTCAGAAGCAACAGCGACTCACGATTCAAGATGTGCGTGAATCGGAAATGGTGGCATGGCCTCTGACGCGTCTCGATATCTGTTGTATGAGTGATGGAGCAGCAGCCGTCGTGCTTGCTTCCGAAGAGGGAGTAAAAAAATTAGAAAGGGCCGCGGGCCGATCGCTTCCAAAAGCACGCATCACCGGTGTCGGTCGTGGAACTGATGCCATGCGCATGGCCGACCGTCCTCACAAAAAAGTTCCACTTCTTCCCCATGAAACAGAAGCAGATTATAAAAATCTCGATTATCCGGGCGTTCATTCATTTCGCGCAGGGCGCATGGCTTCCATACAAGCGTATGAGCATGCTGGAATTACCGATCCTCTGCGTGAAATTAATTTCATTGAACTTCATGACGCTTATACTTCGTCTGAAATTCAGACCTATGAAGACATGGGACTCTGTAAATACGGCGAAGGTGGCAGCTTCGCAGCTTCTGGGAAAACATTTATGCCCAATGTGAAGTACGGCTTAACGCTCAAAGAAAAACCGGTCTGTCCGGTGAATCCATCGGGTGGGCTCATTGCGTGCGGGCATCCAGTTGGCGCGACTGGGCTCATGCAAGCGGCATTTGCGCTCTGGCAAATTCAGGGAACCATTGAAAAACATTTTAAAGATAAAACACTGCAAGTTCCAAATGCAAAACGTGGTGTGATTCACTCTCACGCAGGAACTGGAACATTTGTGACCGTAAGTATATTGGAACGTGTATAAGACAGCTCTTTTGAAACAGATGAGATACGGGTGACGCCGGAGGTGCTTCCGGGAGGGTCTCCCGCGATAGTGGGAGATCCGGAACACCGCAGGCGGCAGGACCCGATACCAAAAAAGGTTTCAAAAGGCTGTCTTAAAAAGGAGAATCATAATGACAAAAAAAATTCAAACACGACTGCCAGAAACCGATACAGGAGCAACTGTTTTTCAAATTCCGTTTCCGAAAAATCTTGAAACGCTGAAAGAGATGTCGCCGATCATTGTGAAACAACCGTATCATATCGATTACATTCATAGTTATGGACAAGATTCACCGTGGTTTGCAGCGCTCACCAATAAAAAACTTCTCGGAAATAAATGTCGTGGTTGCGGAAGTGTTTTTGCAACCCCGCGTCTTTCATGCATGGAGTGTGGAAGCGAAACCGATTGGATTGAATTGCCTCAAAATGGCCGTCTTCATAGTTTTACGGTTTGCTACTTTGGAGCGGAAGCTTTTCTGAAAGAGACCCCTTTTATTTTAGGGCTTATTGAATTTGAGGGAGTTGATACGCTCCTTCTTTCCCGCGTGCTTGGACTCGATATGAATGAGGCGAGCCTCAAGTGGGTAGGACTTGAAGTGGAAGCCAAATTTCGACGCAATTGCAAACTCGAACCGACCGATGTCTATTTTGTTCCTCGTCAAGCGAATACAAAAGAAAGTTGCTGTTAAAAATATGCAAAGAGCAACAAAACAAAAAGAAAGAGAAGATGAAATTCTTGAAAAAATAATTGAATTGTTAGTTCGTGAACTAGAACCAACTCGGATTTATCTTTTTGGATCTCGAGCAAAAGGGAAAGCGCATAAAGGCTCTGACTTTGATATTGCAATTGATGGAGTTCAGCCAGATGACGCCTTTTTGAGAAAAATGAGAGGGGAAATTGAAGGATTTTCGGGACTTTACACGATTGACATCGTTTTTCTCTCAGAACTCAATAAACAATTTCGCGAGCTTATTTTAGAAACAGGAAAGATTATCTATGACGCAAAAGGAAGTTCAATATTCAATTGAGCAGTTTCGACAAGGCTTGCAACGACTTGAAGAAGCGGTAGAAGCTGCCCGCGATGGAGATCTTCTGAAACGCGATGGAACAATTCAGCGATTTGAATTTACGTTTGAATTGATGTGGAAACTCTTAGGAAGAATTCTCGACCATTTAGGACGTTCAGCAGGATCCTCACCACGTGAGGTACTCAAAAATGCATTTCGCGAACAATTTTTTTTAGATGAAAAAGCATATCTCGATATGCTTGATGATCGAAATTTGACTTCACATGTATATCATGTATATAAGGAAGCAACGATAGAAAAAATTTACAAAAATATTGAGGCTCATTATCTCAAGATATTGAAAGAACTCTTACAAACAGTCGAATCCCGCCTTGAAGAATTGCTCGACCAGAATGAACAGCAAAAACTGTTCTAGGAAATTATTCTGATTCAATAATATCTAATATATTCAATAAGTTATGAATGATTTACAAACTTCCCTTCAGTCTTTACATCTGTTTCAACACCCCAGAAAAAGGCGCAAGCCTCAAAAAAGTCGCAGAAACGGCGCAACATTTTCTTTTTTGGTTCGATAACCTGGTTGAAGAAATACCTTTTGATTTGGGGGAGACCCTAAGGGAGGAACGATGAAAGCAGTCGGAGTGACACTAAATTCAAATTCAACCGATAGAGGTTTGTTAGCAGCTGAATCAGATTTAAGTGAGTGGTGTGCAGAACACCCATCTCAATGTGCTGGAGATAACCAAATAACTCCTGCGATGCTGGAACAGTTGAAAGTCCTAGAATATGATTCAGTCGCTCTTCAAAAGGTCTCCGACACTTTTGCCCATGTTGGAGAAGAGGTCGAATTTCAGCGAATCCTCGGTGGCTCGTCAGCCGGCGCTGGTACTGCAACAGGTGAAAGAGTTATTCCAAAAGATGAACTACCTGGAGCAGGCGCAGTAGATGCTGCAGCCGAAACTGAAGAAGAAGCTCCTCCTGCTGCAGAAGAAGAAACCCCAGCTGCGCGAGGAGAAAGATTAGCGAGGGAAGCAGCTGCTGCAAGGGTTCGTGAAGAGGAATTAAGATCAAAACAACCAGCATCAACACCAACCGAAACCGATCTCTCCTGGCTTCACGCGTTTTGGAAAATTCCTTTGAGAAGCGTTTTCTTTGATCTCGGTATGGGAGGTCATCTTTCAGGGATTAATGTTGATGAAGCATTACGTCCTGGCGCAACGTGGCGAGATCCGGTTTCTGAAATGCAAGAGATGTACGGCTTCGATTTCGGAGCTCTCTTTATGATTAATGAAACTGCACCTAAATTTAACTTTGGTTTTGGTTACAACGCATCGATCGCTCTTACCAATATGAAATCACCAGAATCGATGACCGAAACCTTTACTCCACGACCTGCAGAACCCGATTTTTATCAAGAATGGGGTCATTATCTTCTTTTCCACGGCTCAGGACCAAACGGTAGTTTCTTTAATTTTGGGGGAGAAGTCGGCATTGGATATCGAAAAGTCGTTCCTCCGACCAATGGTGAATACGACAATTTTGTTGATCCAAGCAGTGTCGTCGGGGCCGGTGGAGCGTCGATGCTCTTTCGCCTTCTTGCATGCGTGAATCCAGACGGACAGGGACCGGTCGGCTGTGTTGGACTGGAAACGAAAACAAACTTCATGGATCCATTTCGAGAAAAATTGGAGATTTCGGATGATATGGATGGCACGCTTGGACAATTCTATATTGTCTATCCGCCGACAACATTACAATTTTTTCTCAGATTGCATCTGAGCGGTCTTTTCGATCAGGAAAAACTTTTTAAGTTAAAATAAAAGAGGGTTGGGGGGAGTACAAAACTCCATTTGGGGAGGAAGAAAATGAAAAAAGTATACACCATAACAAGTCTCTTCATCATCATGTTCATCATGACGATGACGATGACTTCAAACGCGAGAGCGGCTACCACTCAGGGTTATGACGGGAACGCGAACCGATCGCTCTGTCGTGTGGTAAGCCCCTACTGGGGACACACACGCTCAAGAGCGCTTTCTCTTGGCAGAGCTATGGATCTTGCAAATATTACAGAAGCGGCAGGGCAACTCTGTAATCGCGTTATTTATCTTGATCTTCCTCCAAGCGACACCACGATCCGAATGGAATCGCGACTCGATATTCAACCGAGTGGAGCAGGAAGTATTGGCGAATTTTATACCATCAAAGGAGGAGGCTTTGGGCCAACCCAGTTTGCTGCCGATGGATCTTTAAGTGAAGATGATGATCTTGAAAAATATGTTGTCCTCGATGCAAAAGGTATCTTTCCAAATAACTGGCGTGAAGGGGGAAGCGCTATTGTCATCCGTTTAAGTGCCATTAGACTCAAAAACATTGTTCTGAAGAACGTCATCGCTGCAAATCGATATGGCATCATTGTTCTTGGAAACGATAACGTTTTTGACAACTTTACGATTGAAAACACTATAAGCGATGCCTACTACTTCGATGCCAATGCGCGCAACAACCTGATACTTCCTGCAGCAGACATTGATAATCTCGAAGTCAAAGAGATTAACGGTGTCAAGGGCTATGCAATTCGAATTGAGAGTCTCGACTCTCAACATGGGAATAAATTGATTCCGACAAATCGTGTGATCAATGCAGACAACCCTACAAGTGAAGATGGTCTTGCCAACTTTTTACCTGGTGCGCATTATACGAATGACCAGATGATCACGACTCCTTATCAGGATCTTTTCAAAGGACTTCCTGAAGGAACCACAACAACTGGACCGGAAGAGAGAAACTTTCAAATTGTCGGTACTGATGCGAACAAATTTGTGAAAAGCAATATTCCTTATGTGATTCAGATTCATCGTATGAGATCAGTAAGCGATGGCAAAATTCGGATCGAAGGCGCTGTTGTCGCATGGCCACATGGAGCTCCTCCGTCAAAAAATGATACAGCTAAGGTTGATGAGTTCTGCTCCTCGAATACCATCAATTCTGAAGAGGTGGATCGCATTCAGATTCATAAAGCAGGCGATCGTAACGCAACGTTCCACAGCTTTATTATGCCTCGTACACAAGACAGTCGTAACAGAGGACTTCAAACGCGAGGTATCGGAACCAGTGGAAGTTTCAAAATCATCGTCGATGCCAACCTTGGAAGCATTGTGCTCATTCCTGAAGTCGGTGGTAGTGGAGCGCTGGCTTCTTCGAGCACCGCAATTCCGGTGAAAGCATTTAATTCCCGCGAAGCCGCTCCTTTTGCCATGTGTCCGGAGCGTTATATCGGCTATAACGAAGATGCAGACGATGATGGTGGCCTCGATGGCGGGGGATCCGGTCGGCTGAGTGGTAAGAAAATTTTCCGCGATGTCGGTCGTTGTATTGATCGCCGTTTTGGATCCTCAGGTCCACAGGATGGCAATACTCCGAATGAAGCCGAGCTTTTTGACAGCGATACCGATTCCATTCTCGATGACCTGGAAGATCTTGATTTCAACTGTTTATATGAAAAGAACGGACATGAGATAACAGTATCAGGCCCGATGAATTCAAAAGTTTCTGTGTTTGTCTATGAAACGGATTACTTCAGCGCTGATAGCGATAATGATGGCATTCCTGATAATGTCGGCGATGAACAACATTGTAAAGGTGTCATCAAGGAAGACGTTACGTTCGCAAGCGGGCATGTAAGACGCGACATTCCATCCTGCTTCCATAAATCGGATGGAACGCTGCGCGATGCAGACGGCAATGGAAAACTTGACAAGGGAGAATGCGACGTCAACGACAAAGACTGCGACGGCATTCCCAATATTGCTGATAATGACAGTGACGATGATGGACTGATCGACGGATTTGAAGATCGTAATCATCTCACCGGAGAAGTTCTGAGGTTTGGTCGTAGCGTCGAAATTCCGACCTATCTCTACGAAGTGAAAACCGGAGAATCAACGGTTGTCGAATGGCGCGGTGAGGATGGAAAACTGAATCTTGCAATCTGCGATATTACGAGTGGCAATGAACTTCTCGGTGTTCAGTATGCACGATATATTGTCCAACAGGATTCAAGCGGTCATGGCTACAGGGCAAATCCAGAACGGATAACGGGTGGTATTCCGGAAGGAAAGTGTATCAATGATCTGGGAGAACGAATTGCGGGTGATAACTGTACAATCAGATCACTTGCCTGTCGCGCAGCAACGTTAAGCTCTTCATTGAACTTCAACGGACAATATGATCCGCAAAATATTGAAAGTATGATCGATGAAATCGATACCGATTGTGACGGTGTGTGCGACGGGAATAGTATCTCGACTTGTGGTAATGACACTCCAAATGCAAGTGTATGTCCTCGGCTAACGCGTGGAGATGATCCGGCAGTGCTGAGCGATGCATGTCCTACTGAAGATGGAGATCCCAACACCAACAATCTGAAACTGACAGGTTGCCCAGGCGGAAAGAGAACGTGTTCCAAGGATCTGGTTTTCTTCGGTGTCCAACAGAAATATCGGACTCAAGAGCTTTGGAATTTAAAAGACGGAAAACCAGCATGGGTGATCAATGAACAGACCGGAAAAGAATTCGTGTTCGAGTTACGTGGCACCAAAGAAGAGCTTGCCTTCGTCTTCTACGGAGACACTGACGGCGACGGACTTCCGGATGCCGTTGAAAATCCAAAAGGAGTCTGCGGAGTCGATTCAAAAACAGGACTCGATTTCATGAACATCAACTCTGATGGTGATGAAACAACTCTCAACGGAACAATTGTTCCTATCGTTGACGGTCGAGGTCCGGCAACACAAGCTTTCCCAGTCGACGTCTGCCCACGTACGCCTGGATCAAACCATGCCTTTGATGAAAGAAAATCAGATGCCGATTATAGTTGCGGTGACGTGCGACGCTGGTATGTCGATGCTGCTCTGCCAACGTTGGCAATGTTCCTGGATCCAGATTCAGACGGGATTCCAACAGGCTTTGAAGATCCTGAATTGGACGGTATCTACCAGGAAGATGCAGGTGCAAGACCAGAAGGAATTACGGAAGCCGAGCTGGTTCTGATCAATAGCGATCCGCTCAGACGAGATAGTGATAACGACGGTTTAAGCGATCTTATCGAGCGCAGTGTTTCAGTGAAAACTGACGCTGGTCGTGGTCGTATCTTCACGAACCCAAGCTACCCTGACACTGACGGTGATGGACTCTTTGACGGACGTAATATTGTCGATACCGCGGGGAACATCATCCATCGTGGTGAAGATCGTGATGCCACACCGACAAGAGTCGATGCTCAGGGAAATATCCTCAACCCCGATCAACGCGGAACTTATAACGTTGTTCTACGCGAAGGTCAGGGATGTACAGCGGGCATTGCCACCGACACAGACCCAACTAATGATGACACTGACGGTGATACGCTTAAAGACGGTGAGGAACTGCTTGCGCCAATTATTGATGAGTCAGTATTCTTCGGCATGATTAGCTCTGGAACCTTCAGCATTACGCCACACGGCAGCAGTCCTGTTGCAAAAGACAGTGACGGCGATGGCATCGATGATAATGTGGAAGCTCCGCATAACCAAATAGGTCTTGAAAACTCAAACCCCTGCTTGCAGGATTCGGATGACGATAAGCGTAAGGATAAGAATCCTCTGGAAGAAGGCGGTTGTGCCCTGAACCCAAGCGAGACTTGCCAGGGTGGTGGTGAAACCTATAGAGGACCTGATGCAGACAGCGACTTTCTCACAGATGCCTGCGAATTACAGCTCGGCACAGATCCAAATGATCCGGATCACGATGGTGACGATCTGCTTGACGGTGACGAAGACAGTAACCATAACTGTCGTGTTGAAAGAAATCTGGATGAATCTGATCCAAAAAATCCAGACAGCGATGGTGACAGACTCAACGACGGTCTCGAAAAGAAATATGGAACACTCAAAACCAATCCAGATTCCGATTCAGACGGTATTTTGGACGGTATTGAAGATGCAAACCTCAACGGTAATTGGGATTCAGTAGCTGAGACCCATGCTAACCAAGCAGATACCGATGGAGACGGACTTCTCGACGGTAAAGATACACGAGGTATCGGTGAAGATCGTAACTTGAACGGTATTGTTGATGCTGGTGAGACCGATCCTCGCATCGCTGATACCGATGGTGACGGCGTGAGTGACGGCGATGAAGTTTGTCACAACGGAATCTGTTCAGTGCAGAATATTAATGGTCGCGCCTTGAAAGTCGATCAAGGTTGTTCGATGACCCCAAACAGTAACCATAACAGTATGTATGTTCTCTTCGGCATGATCTTGGCGATGAACCGAGTCATGGTACGAAGAATGAGAAAGTCGAAGGTTAGGGAATAACAGTAGGGGCGGCCCCTCCGGTCGCCCCTATCATTTACGCTCCCCCAAGGCCCTGGGGTTCGCGAAAGCGGCCCTGGGGTTTTTATTTTGCGCAAGAAAGTTTAAATAAGTGTCATCGCGAGCCCCTGATTTGTCGAAGGGGCGTGGCGATCTCCAAAAATACCTACAGGAGATTGCTTCGTCGCTTGCGCTCCTCGCAATGACTCTGATTCAGGCTGTCTATTGTTATTTTACAATCTTCTCAATGATCTCTTTTTCTTTCTGCTTCTGCTTGAGAACGAATATTTTTTGCCGATATGTATTCGCTGTGGGATCAGATGAATTTTTCTTTAAGATCTCTTCTGCGAGTGCAAGCGATTCATCATATTGCTTTAGTCCAAACGTGACGAGCATGAGTTCCTTGAGTACCGCATCATTCAATGTAGAGGCTGGAGGCGACGCTTTCTGAACGAGCGCGAAGCGCCGCTTGGCTTCTCCATATTCTTTCTTTTCACGTAAAATTTGCGCCGTCATAAAAAGAAGCATGGCATCATCCCCTTTTTTACGCAGCGCGTTTTCGAGCAGAGGAAACGCTTCCTCAGATTTCTCGCGCCGAAATAAAACACGTCCTAAATGAAGATCAATGTCTTCTCGAAGAGGATGGTGTGGATAATATTTCGGAAAATTATTTCGCGCTTCTCGATAATAATCGATACTTTCATCGAGCTTTCCAGAAGATTCATGCGTAATCCCAAGTCGATAAAGAAGAAGCGGGTCGCGGCACCCCTTTTGATAGGCTCGCTTGAGAAAGATAAGGGCGGTCGAAAAATGATCTCCGCCAAAGGATTGAAATCCAGATTCAATAAGCTCATCCCAGTCCTTAGACCTATGTCCTGAGGCAAGGTAAAGTTTATAGTCTGAAACTTCGATACGAGATCCTTCGGCTTGCGCCTCAGGATGACAAAACATGCCTAAAATAAAGAAGAAAAGGAGCAAAGCTCCAGATTTTTCCATTGCATAGACCCCGAAACGTATGGTACCAGAGCGCGTTTATTAGCAGAAGCGCAAAGAGTTAGCGAGAACCAAAGATTTGGACAGCAAACAAGGAGAATCAATGACAGAAGTCACCGTAAAGGAATTATTAGCCGCAGGAGCTCATTTCGGACATCAAACCAGACGTTGGAATCCAAAAATGCGTCCCTACATTTATACACAACGGGACGGCATTCACATTATTGATCTCGAAAAGTCAGTTCTACAAGTTCAAAAGGCTTTAAAATTTGTGACCGACACCATTGCGCTTGGCCACAAAATTCTCTTTGTAGGAACAAAAAAGCAGGCTTCAGAAGTCATTGCTGAACAAGCCAAGCGTGCAGGACAATTCTACGTTTCCAATCGTTGGCTCGGCGGAACTCTTACCAATTTCAAAACCATTAAAGCTTCCATTGAACGTTTGAACTCTCTTTATGAAAAGAAGGAAAAGGGAGAGCTTCAAAAACTGACAAAAAAAGAAGGCTTACAAATCGAGAGAACCATCGAAAAACTCGAACATAGTCTCGGCGGCATTAAAGAAATGACGCGTCTTCCCGGAGCTCTTTTCCTTGTGGATCCAGGTTACGAAGAAATTGCAAAGCTTGAAGCCATGAAGCTTGGAATTCCAGTGGTTGCCATTCTCGATACCAATGCAAATCCAGATAATATCGATTTCCCTATTGTTGCCAATGACGATGCGATTCGTTCGATTCAACTCGTCACGATTGCTCTTGCGGATGCATGTCTGAAGGGCGTAGAGCGATATGAACATCTCGCGCGCGAACAAGAAAAAACACAGGCTGAAAATAAAGCACAAAAAGCAAAAGATTCGAAAGTGCGCGAACAAAAAGTAACCTCTAAAGCAAAAGCCTACACGGCAAAAAAACCGACAGACAAAGAAGCTGAGCTTTCACCTGAAGATGTCGAAGCATACGCAAAGGCAAAAGCTGAGGAAGACGCAGATGCGGTAAAGTGACAAGTACAGTATGTCGTCATTGCGAGCCGTCCCATAGTAAGGGACGACGTGGCAATCTCATGTGGACACTGGAGATCGCCACGTCGCTACGCTCCTCGCGATGACAAAAAACACCCGTTTCAAAGTTCATTTACCATCAGGAGCAAGAAAAAATGAGTTTTACGGCAACAGACGTTAAAAATTTACGAGAAAAAACGGGCGCTGGCATGATGGAATGCAAGCGCGCTTTAGTTGAAGCAAAAGGGGATATGCAAGACGCACTTGAGCTTCTTCGAAAGCAAGGTCTTGCGATTGCGGCGAAAAAATCTGCACGAAGTGCAAGTGAAGGGACGATTGGTTCCTGGGTAAATGCGCAAACATACGAAGCAGGACTCGTAGAAATTTTTTGTGAAACTGATTTTGTTGCAAAAAACGAAGGTTTTCAGCATTTCACTTCTCGCATCACGAAAACTCTTTCTGAAAAGAAACCGAAAGATCTAGATGCGCTTCTTCAGCTTCAAACCACCGAAGGAACCGTGAAAGATACAGTAACGGCCATCGTGGCAAAGATTGGGGAAAACGTTGGTATTCGTCGTTTTGTCACGTTATCAGCAAAAAATGATGAGAAATTAGGTCAATATATTCATGCCGGAAATAAAATTGGAGTGCTGGTAAAACTCAAAGATCCGACGCATAAAGTAAATGACGCAACGCTTCGAGATGTTGCGATGCATATTGCAGCTATGAATCCGCAATATGTTCGGAGTGACGAAGTTCCGGATACGGTTTTAGCAAAAGAAAAAGAAATTCTCAAAGCTCAGATGGCAGATCAAAAAAAACCGGCTGAGATTATTGAAAAAATTGTTTCAGGAAAAATGACCAAATTCTTTTCTGAAGTTTGTCTTGAAGAACAAATGTATGTCAAAGATGTTGAAGGTAAAAAATCGGTCAAAGCTTTTTTGACTTCAATTGATCCCAATATTCGTATTGAGTCTTTTGTGCGCTATCAGGTTGGGGAGAGTGAAGTTAAGAGCGAATAACAAAACGAGTGTTTGTCATCTCCGCGCAGGCGGGGATCTCATGAGATTCCCGCTAAATACATGCGGGAATGACAGAGAAAGACAATGACCAAACCTAAATATAAGCGAGTTTTATTGAAGCTCTCGGGGGAGTCGCTTCTTCCACCGGATTCTAAATACGGCGTTAATCTTCAAACAGCGAATCACATAGCAGCGGAAATAAAAGTGGTCACCGATCTGGGAGTGCAAGTAGGTGTGGTCATCGGCGCTGGAAATATTTTCCGGGGCGCTGGCGCCGCAAAAGTGGGAATGGATCGTTCAACGGCTGATAATATGGGGATGTTAGCAACCGTCATTAATAGTCTTGCCTTACAAGATGCCATGATTCGTCTCGGGATTTCCACACGACTTCTGACATCGTTTACGATGCACCAAGTAGGGACTCCTTATTCCCATTCTTCTGCGATGCGCTATCTTGCGGAAGGCTCTGCCGTTATTTTTGCGGGCGGAACCGGAAATCCTTATTTTACCACTGATACCGCCGCTTCACTTCGCGCACTTGAAATTCATGCTGATATTGTGTGTAAAGGAACGAAAGTGGATGGAGTTTATAGTAGCGATCCTGAGCTCGATCGAAGTGCAAAACGATATGATGAACTCAGTTATATTGAAGTGCTGAGTCAAAACTTGAAGGTCATGGATGCGACTGCCATCTCCCTGTGCATGGAGGCAAAACTCCCGATCCTGGTCTTCAATGTTTTTGAAAAAGGAAACTTTCAACGCGCAGTCCTCGGGGAGAAGATTGGAACTATGGTCCATGAATAATCAAGTTTTCAACACCACTCGTGAACGAATGGAAAAAGGTTTGACAGCCCTGCGCAATGAACTCGGCAAAGTACGTACAGGAAGAGCTTCTTTAAGTATTCTCCATGATATTCGCGCCGACTATTACGGAAGTCTTTCACCGCTGAATCAAATTGCGACGCTCGGAGTTCCTGATGCGCGCACCATAACGATTCAACCTTGGGATCCAGGAGCAATTCCGGCAATTGAGAAATCGATTCAAGCTTCGGGTCTTGGTCTTTCTCCCTCAAACGATGGAAAACTTGTTCGGATTTCAATCCCTGCGCTGAATGAAGAACGTCGTAAAGAACTCGTGAAATTAACGAAGAAACACGCGGAAGAAGCCAAGGTAAGTATTCGTAACGCGCGACGAGATGGCAATGAACAATTAAAAAAGATGCAAAAAGAGAGCGCTATTACCGAAGATGAATTTCGAAAAAGCGAAGAACAAATCCAAAAAATGACAGATGACTATATTAAAAAAATTGATGAAGCTATTCTTCTTAAAGAGAAAGATATTTTAGAAGTCTAACCGTGAATCCGCATCCCCAACATATCGCCATTATTATGGATGGCAATGGTCGATGGGCTGAATACCACGAACTCCCGCGCATTGAAGGTCATCGTCGTGGCGCTGAAGTGAGCGAAGATATTATCAATGCCTGCATTGATCGTCGCGTTCCTTATTTAACACTTTACGCATTTTCAGAAGAAAATTGGAACCGACCTTCTGACGAAGTCGAAGCCTTAATGGAACTTCTCGGTCTGTATCTGACAAGTAAGCGTCAAAAAATGATTCACGAAGGCATTCGTTTTCAAACCATTGGCGATGTGAATCGTCTCTCTCCTTTTGTTCGAGAAGAAGTAGAACGCACAAAAGAACTGACACAACAAGGCTCCAACTTGACACTCACCATGGCGCTTTCTTATGGCTCACGGCAAGAAATTGCTCGTGCATTTCAAGAGCTCATAAAAAGGGGAGTTAAAAATATTACTCCTGAGATTCTCTCGCAAGCGCTTGATACGCGTGATCTTCCCGATCCTGATCTCCTTATTCGAACAAGTGGGGAATATCGCATCAGCAATTTTTTGCTTTGGCAACTTGCGTATACAGAACTCTATTTTACGGAAACGTTATGGCCAGATTTTAATGCCTATGAGCTTGATAAAGCTCTGGATGCTTTTTCAAAACGAGAACGCCGTTTTGGAATGACCAGTGAACAACTTCGGGAGCTTGTGGGATGATCCGCATACTTTCCGCAATTGTCCTGGTAGCGATTTTACTTTCTGTGGTTTGGTTTTTACCACCTTCCGCGTTTTATGCGCTCATGACCATTGCGTGCACCTTGAGTCTTTTAGAATTGACTCATCTCTTTTTTGAAGATTTTGTTGAAAAAATCGCAACCCTGCTCACAACCCTTTTTATTTTTCTTCTTATGCTTTTTGCGCGCGATCTTGTTCTTTCTCTTTTGCCCCTCATTCTTTTCTTCTTAGCGTTGGTTTTTATGTGGCGTGCAAAAGACCTTCATGGAGTTGCAAACCGTCTCGGCATTGCATGCCTGTCACTTCTCGGTCTTGGAATTTCTTTTGCCTCTTGGGGGGATTTACGACAAGCGGGACCGGAGTGGGTTCTTTTCATTTTAGCTCCTGCATGTCTTACGGATACGATGGGGCTTGTCGTGGGGAAGGCAATTGGATCTCGTAAGTTTGCACCGCTGGTGAGCCCACAGAAAACATGGGAGGGTTTTTTTGGAGCTCTCGTCGGTTCGCTTTTGGGAACTTTTTCAGTTTGGTTTTTTTTCCTCCAGACCTCTCTCTCTTTTGAAGTCACGCTGGTCGTTGCCATTATTATTTGGATCGTTTCGCCCTTAGGCGATTTGATCGAATCCATGCTCAAACGGAGTATTGGTGTCAAAGATTCAGGACATTTGATTCCAGGACATGGTGGAATGCTTGATCGTGTTGATGCACTTCTTTTTGCAGCTCCCATTTCATATCTTTATCTCTCGCGTGTTGTTGGGGTGTTACCTTGAAATCTCTCGTTATTCTCGGAAGCACAGGCTCCATTGGAAGCAGCACGCTCGACGTTGTCCGTCGTCATCGTGATCGTTTTAAGATTGTGGGACTCACAGCGCGTCACCAAATTCATCTTCTTGCAGATCAGATTCAAGAGTTTGAACCTGAAGTGGTATGCGTCGGAACCCCGGCTCTTGCTGCTGAGTTGCAACAACTTCTTGCTCATCCTCCTTCGCTCCCCAAAAATCGCGGGGAGCTACGGCGGGATACCCGCAAAAAGGCGGGTAAAATCGAAATTCTCGTAGGAGAAGAGGGACTCGTCTCTCTTGCAACGCACGATCAAGCAACTCTCATTGTTTCAGCACTTGTGGGAGCCGTCGGTCTGACACCAACACTTGCGGCGATTCGAGCAAAAAAGAATATTGCGTTAGCAAATAAAGAGACATTAGTTGTTGCTGGTGAACTGATGATGAAAGAGGCGAAAAAAAATCATATTCGTCTTCTTCCCGTTGACAGTGAACATTCAGCTCTTTTCCAATGTCTTGAAGGACAAGAGAAAAAAAATCTCAGAAAAATAACGTTGACCGCTTCGGGTGGACCTTTTCGTCAAACTCCACTCTCGAAGCTTTCATCAGTTACCGTTGCCGATGCTTTACGTCATCCAAACTGGTCGATGGGAAAAAAAATTACGATTGACTCTGCAACAATGATGAATAAAGGATTAGAGGTTATTGAAGCTTTTTGGCTTTTTGAAAGACCTCTTGAACAAATTGAGGTTGTTATTCATCCTCAAAGTATCATTCATTCCTTTGTAGAATTTGAGGATTCGTCGGTGCTCGCTCAACTTGGACTCCCCGATATGCGAACGCCTATTGCTTATGCGCTTGCTTATCCCGAACGAATCACGTCTGGCGTTGCTTCACTTGATCTGACGAAAATGAACTCGCTCTCTTTTGAACCTGTCGACCATACCCGTTTTCCTTGTTTACGACTTGCCTCTGAAGCCGCAAAATGTGGAAAATCGATGCCGGCGGTGTTAAATGCCGCCAACGAAATTGCAGTTGATGCTTTTTTACATGAGCGCATTAGGTTTCTTGACATCGCGCGCATTGTAGAAGAGACCATGATGCAACATTCACCGCGATCTTGGAGAACGCTTGAGGAAATTCTTGAAATTGATAGAGAAGCAAGAATGGTAGCGCAAACATACATATGAATATCAAAGGAAACGTCGCGCAGAGGAAAACTCGCAGAAGGTATCGCGGAAGCAATTTTATCAATCGGGATATGATAAATAAAATTGCTGAGCGTAAGCGACCATTTTGGGTCGACCAAAAATGGGACGCGGCCTTCGAGAGATTTCCTCTGGAAGCGACGTTAGGATTATCATGACTATCTTATATTTCATCATTGCTCTCAGCCTTCTCGTTTTGGTTCACGAGTTTGGCCATTTTATTATGGCAAAACGTGCCGGCATTCGTGTGGACGAATTTTCCATCGGTTTTGGACCCCGTCTTTTTGGTTTTAAAAGAGGAGAGACAGACTATCGTCTTTGCCTGATTCCTCTTGGAGGATATGTCAAAGTTCTCGGCCAAGATCCCGACGATGAAGGAGCAGATGATCCGAGATCCTTTAGTCAAAAGGGGATCATTCCTCGTTTTAAAATTCTCATTGCTGGTCCTTTGATGAATGTTCTTTTAAGCCTTCTCTTGATGCCAGCGGTCTTTTTTATTGGCCGAGACATTCCACGTTATTTTACCGAAACTCCTGTTCTTCTGGGAGTCCAGCAAGAAGTTGTGAGCCAGCAGGCTCTCAAACAAGGAGATCAGATTCTCGCAGTGAATGGAAAAAAAGTGACAACCTGGGAAGAGGTTTTTCTCATCCTCGTGGCTCAAAAGAATGCGACGCTGACACTTCAACGAGGATCCGAAATTTTTGAACATCAGCTCGAACGTTCTTCTGAAGAAGATTTTTTTGGAATTGAACCTTCTCTTTTTTATGGTGGCCCGGTCATGGTGGAAGAAATTCTTCCTGATAGTCCCGCAAAAGAGGCAGGGCTTCAACAAAAAGATAAGATTCAAGCTCTCAATGAAAGCCCTCTTCAGGGTTCTGCAGATTTTACCAGCAAAGTCCATCGATCACAGGGTGGAGAGGTGAAACTGACGATTGAACGAAATGGCGAAATTCTCGAAAAAACGCTCGCTCCTCGCTTTAATCCTGAAGTGCAAAGATGGCTTATTGGAATTCAAGTCTCACAAACTGAAAATCCTCCCATGGTCCTTCAACGTTATGACGTGAAGACCTCTCTTCAAAAAGGATTTGCAGAAAACATTCGACTGCTGACGCTTGTGACAAGTATGCTCAAAAAACTCGTGACCCTTGAAGCATCTTACAAAAATCTAGGGGGACCGATCGCCATTGCTAAAACAAGCGCTATGGCTGCGAAATCGGGCTTGAGTGAATTTCTCTATTTTTTGGCGTTCTTAAGTTTGCAACTTGGGATTTTAAATCTGCTTCCTATTCCTGTTTTGGATGGGGGACATCTTGCTTTTCTGGGACTTGAAGCTGTGCGTGGAAAGCCTCTTCCAAAACGGACTCGATTTGTGTTGCAGCAAATCGGTTTTGCCTTTCTGCTTGCGCTTATGATTGCTGCCACCGTAAATGACCTCAAAAAGCTCTTTGGTTAGGGTCTGATTCATTTGTGGTAATAAGCGTTCACCCTGAGCTTGTCGAAGGGTGACTTCATGCTTTGACAGGCTCAGCATGAGCGGAAAAAACCCTTGCAAACAACATAAAGTTGTTATTTAAACCTTATATATTAATTACTTGATATATGAAGATTTTAGTCATTGATACATGCACACTTCAAAGCGCGGTTGGTCTTGTGGACAAGGGGAAAGTAATCGCAGAAAAATATGCTCAAGAAGGCATTTCTCATTCAGAACAACTCTTTGAGCATATTCCCCAACTTCTTCAAAAAGCAGGTTGGAATCCGTATGATCTTGAGATGATCGCTGTCACGCATGGACCTGGCTCCTTTACCGGACTTCGCATTGGCATTGCTGCTGCAAAAGGGATTGCCTTTGCGTTGAATCTTCCTCTTGTGGGTGTTTCATCGCTTGAAGCTCTTCACCTGAATAAAAGAGTTCCTCCAGCCATTACGGTGCCACTTTTGGATGCGAAAAGAGGAGAGATGTATGGTCGCCTTAAGGATGAGGAAATGGTTCTTTCTCCCGAAACGTGGAAACAAGAGATCGAAAAAATTTCTGGGAAAAAAATTTTACTGGGAAGTGGGGCGTTAGTCTATGCGGATTTCTTTCATGCTGAACTGAAAGACTGTACGATTCCTTCGGAAGATTGTCATACTCCTTTTGTCTCCTCCATTGCTCATCTTGCGGAAAGAGATCTTGCGCGCAACCCAATTCCCGATGAAGTGATGCCACATTACCTGCGAATATCAGATGCAGAAATCGGGTTGCAGAAAAAAAAGAAGTTGAGTATTCATCCATAAGGAGGAGATATGGAAAAAAAAGATCTCGAATTAATCGAAAAATATCGCAAAAAAGATGAAAACCTTGCAGATCTTTACCATGAGCATCTTGATATTGAAAAAAAGCTCGCCAAATTGGATCGAAAACCATTTCTCAATCCTCAAGAAAAGCTCGAAAGAAAAAATCTTCAAAAGCAAAAGCTCATTGGTCGAGATAAAATAGAAAAGATTCTGACAACGTATCGTTCAGGAGAGACATCTTTATGACACGAAGTATTGCGACAGCCTATCGACCGATGCCACAGCAATGGATTATTGCCGCAGAGGGATTCCCTTTTCTGGTCATCACTCTTTTACTGTCACTCCTTGCGGCGCTTTTTGGATCGCTCTTTTTGGCCTGTTTTTTTCTTCTTTTAACGTTGGGGATTGCTCTTTTTTTTCGAAATCCAGAACGAGTCATTTCTCAGGAAAAGGGCGTTATTGTTTCACCAGCTGATGGACGCATTCTTTCTATTACCGATGCAAAAGCCCCATTCACGGAAAATCCAAGCAAAAAAATAAGCATCTTTCTTTCCATTTTTAATGTGCATATCAATCGAGCGCCGATTGAAGGAATGGTGAAAAATATCTCGTATCATCAAGGAAAGTTTTTTGTCGCGAGCTTCGACAAGGCCTCAGAACACAACGAGCGCAATGTGATTCTTTTTCAAGATGATCATGGTCGCGAAATTGTCATGTCGCAAATTGCCGGTCTCGTGGCACGAAGAATTGTCTGTTATCTCAAGGAATCAATGCGTATTGGAAGGGGAGAGCGCATTGGACTTATACGATTTGGTTCTCGTGTTGATCTCTATCTCCCATCGCAGGTTGAACTTCGTATCCAAGAAGGAGATAATGTTCGTGGTGGATCAACAGTCTTGGGGAAATTTTAATGACTCGAAAACGTTTACTCACAAAACGAGAGGGTTTGCGACGAAGCATCGCTATGCTGCCAAGTCTCTGTACCACCGCGAATCTTTTTTTCGGATTTTTTTCCATGACCAAAACTCTTTCGGGAGAATATGTTCTTGCGGCCTATTTTATAATTCTTTCAGGTCTTTTTGATCTCATTGATGGAAGCGTTGCGCGTCTCACCAAAGCAGAAAGTGATTTCGGACTGGCGTATGATTCTCTCGTTGATCTGATCTCGTTTGGAGTCGCTCCGGGGCTTCTCATGTATATTTGGTCACTTCAAAGTTTAGGACGCATAGGAGCACTCGCAACATTTGTCTTTATCGCCTGTGGCGCACTGCGCCTCGCTCGCTACAATGTTCAGTTCGACAATATTGAGTCAAAATATTTTCAAGGACTTCCTATTCCTTCTGGCGCCGGCATTCTTATTACCTTTGTTATTTTTTGTGAGGAATTTTTAGGACGTCAGATGACAGAGAATTATCTGGTCGTTGCTCTGACGGTTACCGCAGGTCTTCTCATGGTCAGTTCTATTCCCTATCGAAGTTTGAAAACCTTAAATTTTCGAGGGGGGCGCAATGCATTTTTAATGCTCGTGGCATTTGTTCTCTTCATTTTTATTATTTCGTTAAATCCCGATCTGATGTTTTTTGTCTTGCTGATGGGATATGTCGCGTCAGGACTTCTGGAAGAGATGATCACGCTGCGGGAAAGCCGAAAGTTTGTCACTCGCATTCGAGAGCATCGCAACGCCAAAAAGGCGCAGCGACTTGAACTTGTAAGCCATCCTCCTGTTTCGAAAATCGATAAGAGCCATCATTCATAACGGTGCAAAAATTTCTCTCAAAACATTTTCAATGTCATGGGTCCTGTCACCTCCGTCGTTCCACCTCCCCGCTGACGCGGGGCGCCCCTGGGATCCGACGTCGGAGCCACCCAAATAATTTGTCAGTTTTGAGTAAAATTTTTGAAAATTATGAGTAACCACTATTGTGCAGCATGCCACAAAGAGATTTCTCCACTTTTTCCGATTGGAAGGGGGGATGAATGTCCTCATTGCCATGCAGATCTTCATGCCTGTCGCCAATGTCGCTTTTTTGATCTCACAGTTTCACAACAATGCCGAGAACCACAGGCAGAATTTGTCAGCAACAAAGAAAAGGCCAATTTCTGCGGTTATTTTGAATTTTGTGGAAAAAGTCTCAACGTCAATCCTGCCACTGACGCAAAGCGAAAGCTTGATGATCTCTTTCGAAAATGAGAAGAATATTGTCATTGCGAGGAGCATAAGCGACGAAGCAATCTCTTGCAGACGCTTTCAGGAGATCGCCACGCCCTTCGGGCTCGCGATGACAGCCTTTGTAAGCAGACACTAGCTATGATCAAGAAACGACTTACATTAATCTTTTTTCTCATCTGCCAATGGAATATTGCTGTCCATGCCTATCCCTCCACTGAAATCAATCTTTCCGGGGGACCGCCATTCGATTTCGGCGCCTCCAGTTCTCTCTCCGGTTTTCTTCTGATCGATGACGACACGCTCGTTCTCTCGTTTGGTGAAAAACTCAAAATAATCGATATGGATACTTTTAGCAGCGCTTCAAGCCAGCCTCCGGCGCTCTCTACCACCGATAAAACAAATGGCACCATCATGGGCATTGCATACGACGCAACGGGAAAAGATATCGTCGCGAGTCAAAATGATGGTGATGTTCTCATCTTTGATCTCGACAACATTACCGCAACGCCTGCCTCTCTCGAAGTCTCTTCCAACGATGAGCTTGGAAAAATCGCGGTCGATAGCACGACACGACAAGCGTATGTGGTCAATAATACCGACAAGACCATTCATGTGGTAAATCTCGGAACAAAAGCGGTTGAAAAATCGACGGTCTCACTTACCGGACTCGGAAGTTCATTCACCATTCAGGATGCACTTTTTCATACGGCCTCGTCTCAATTTTTCTTTTCCACAAGTGACGGCAAAATACTGGTGATTGAAAGTGGTAAAACCCAAACCACCACCATCACCGTGGGAACTAATCTTTCCCTTGATTCCATGGCTGTTACACCCGGCGGAGAACATCTTTATGTGATCGATAGTACTACTCCGGCACTTGTAAAAATCGCACTTTCGACAAAGACCGTGGTCACAAGTGGAACAACGCTTTCTCTGAGTACGAACCCGACGCCGACAGATATTGTTATGAGCAATGTCAAAAATCCGATCAATGGAACTTCGGAAACTCCGTATGCTTTTGTGGCAGGTTCAAAGGGGATCACGGTGATGAACACGGTGAATGACGAAATCTTTGATCTTGGAAACCCAGATGATACGAGCATCGCCAAGGAACCCATTCCGACTTCGAATACTCCCAAATTTCTCGCTGCGAGTTCTTCTACGGACGGTTATCTCTATATCGGTAACTCAACCGGAACCGTCGGTGTTTTAAGTGCGAATCCATGGATAACAATTTCATCTCTTTCAAATGTCAGTGGAAAAGGATCTCTTGGAATCGGAGATACGCTTAAGCTGCTTTTTCAATCCAATGAAACGGGAACTTATGAAGTACGAGTAGGCGGTGATGTGAGTGCGAATGGAACACTGTTCACGATCGTTGGCGGTGGAAGTTCAAGTGGAAGTATTACCACTGATACCACGACAACCATGAGCGCAGATTACGATACGAATAGTTCACTTTTTTCTGAAGGGAGCAATAAACTTTTTGTCTTTGTCACAGATAGCAGCAGTAATCGTGGGAGAAAAGCGACAACATTTTCTGTTGATACGCCCCCGCCAGCCGTGACGATTCAAAGTACAGGATTCGGCAATCAAAAAATTTATGTGACCTTTACACGCCTTACGCAATCGGACATTGCCCACTATCACATTTATCTTTCGACCGACGCATCTGACGTGCTCACCAAAACCACTGTCGATTCCAAGATTACACAGCCATCAAGCGGGGACAATGCTACTGCTGTCATTGAAGGACTCAGTAATGGCACATCGTATTTTATTGCCATGGAAGCCACAGATTCAGCAGGAAATGTCAGCGCCACACGGAC
Organism: Deltaproteobacteria bacterium RIFCSPHIGHO2_02_FULL_44_16; assembly: GCA_001798185.1. Classification (NCBI taxonomy): domain Bacteria; class Deltaproteobacteria; species Deltaproteobacteria bacterium RIFCSPHIGHO2_02_FULL_44_16. Next base: position 69,156 of record MGRM01000008.1, read on the forward strand.
ATCATCGCTGACAGGGGGTGGAACAGCCACAGCAACTCCCCAGCTCACAGGTGGACCAATCGCTTTTCTCGGAGAAGCAGGATGCTCGCTCAATTCTTATTCAGATACTTCATATTCCTTCGTTCTTCTTTTTATGCCCGTTTTGTTTTTTCTATGCTGTAAGCTGCGTATACGTCATCCCTGCGAAAGCAGGGATCTCATGAAATTCCCGCTTACAACATGCGGGAATGACTTCCAATATTTTCTGATTCTATTTCTCACATTTTTCTCTATCCTCTTCATTCCCCAAATTTCTTATGCCAAAAAAAATGCTCCACTTTTGGGAACGCTTGAACTCAAAAGTGGTTTTTGGCTTCCCTCAGATAATGGTCTCGATACGTTTTATGATCCGTGCTGCAATCAGATCACGAAAATTCAAGGAGCACTCCTTTTTCAAAAACGTTATGGCATCGAAGGAGGCGTTGGATTTCATTATAAATCAGGAAATGCCCTTGGTGTCTCGACGGGAACGGCATCGCAAGATCGCTTTAAACTTTTTTTGATTCCGATAGAAACGAGTTTCATTTGGCGCATGGATTATGCTTCATGGCGATGGATTGTGCCCTATGTACGAGTAGGAAGTGACTATGTCTATTTTCGCGAAACAACCTCTGGCACTTCCATTCAAGGAATAAAATATGGAGCGCATGGTGGTAGTGGAATGAGTATTCTTTTGTCGGAACTCAGTGATGGAAATATGCGCGGTGATCTTGGCATTGAAGATTTATTTTTAACACTTGAAGGACAATATCAATGGATCAATAATTTTGGAAAGAAAGCTGGTCTCGATCTTTCCGGGTTTGTGTATTCGATTGGATTGTTATTTGAGTTTTAATATTTTCAAAGGGTGTCATCGCGAGCCCAAAGGGCGTGGCGATCTCCTGAAATCACTATCTACAGGAGATTGCTTCGTCGCTCTGCTCCTCGCAATGACATACGAGGACTTTACAAAAAGACCCTAAGGGTGAAAATGGTACGAACACTGAAACTGACAATTGAATACGACGGCACCAACTATGTCGGCTGGCAAATCCAAAAAAATGGAATTTCCATCCAGGAACTTATTCAAACTGCTCTTCAAAAAATAACGGCAGAAAAGGGGAACCTTCTCGGAGCAAGTCGTACCGATAGCGGAGTGCACGCCCTTGCCCAAGTCGCAACGTATCAAACTGAAAGCTCTATTTCAGGTGAAGGTTTGATGAAAGCGGCAAACAGTTTGCTTCCAAATGATATCTGCGTTAAAAAAATAGAAGAAGTCGCAGATCACTTTCACCCCATTAAAAGCGCAAAAAGCAAAACCTATACTTACGTGATTCTTCAGAGTCCGGTGCATGCACCACTTCTTCTTCATCGCGTGTGGCATATCCGAAAGCCACTTGATCTCAGAGCAATGCGAAAAGCTCTGACATATTTTGTAGGGAAACATGACTTTCGCAGCTTCATGGCGCAAGGATCATCGGTGAAAACAACGACTCGTCGTCTCACAAAAGCATCTCTTCGAGTGATCAAAACATATCCACATGCACCACTGCTGCAGTTGACATTTCAAGGAGAGGGATTTCTTCGTCATCAAATTCGAAACATGGTGGGAACACTTGTTGAAGTAGGTGAGGGGAAGCGAACACCAGATTCAATCAAAGTGATACTCAAAAAGAGAGATCGCAAAAGTGTTGGCCGCTGCGCTCCGGCATGTGGATTGTATCTGGTGAAAATAAAATATTAGAGAATGTCATCGCGAGCCCGAAGGGCGTGGCGATCTCATTTTTGTCATCCCCGAATGTTGTAATCGGGGATCCAGTCCTGGATTCCCGCTTTTGCGGGAATGACAATCGGGATTTCTTCGTCGTCCCCCAAGTTACGTGGGGGACTCCTCGCAATGACATAGGATAGCCACATTGCTTATCCTTCTTCCTCAAGCACATCTTCTTCTTCAGCATACGCTTCGGTGGTATCGTTGCCTTCCGGGCCACTGCGATTGAGACGTGAACCTTCTTGATAGTAAATCGAATCATCTCCAGCTCCACCGGAAATCTCAAATCCATTCTGAATAAGCTCGGTCGTCAGCAAGATAGGAGTGACATGATCTCCCTGCGTAAGAGCATTATTTTTATCGCGCGATTGCTGCCGAATTTGAATTTGATCCTTTTTCAGTCTTGTACCGACATCAATATGGACCACAATTGTTTTTGCTGGCTCACCAGGTTGCACGAGAACCAGATAATGTCCTGTGCCACCATCTTCTATGAGATAAGCAGCCTTATATCCTTCAGGAGCATTGATCACGAGGCTATCTTCGTTGACATCAAATCCTTCACCGGTTGAGTTATCAAAGTTTGCTCCCGGTCGAATCGTCATTTGACGATTTGTACTATCAGAATCCACAACAAACATAATTTTGCCTTCTTCTGGTTCATCTACAAAATCTTCTTCGAAATCTTGCAATTCACCTGACTGAATACCCTGACTCATCGGTCCACCGACACGATTGAAATCATTAATATCCAAACCTTGCTGTGTCAGGAGATGACGCACTCCAAAAATAATATCGTCTTCGCCATTTCCAAAGAGATTAAACACATGTCCCATCTGAAGAAGATCACCATCGAGACGACTGAAATCGAGAATGTCATTTTGATCGGTGCCATGCACATTCACGATCACCGGATCTTCCATCGTGAGAATACCTTCGATTTTCATGCGAAATGTTTTACTGCCATCTTCGCTCGCAAATGTAATGATAATGTCGTTTCCACGAGCTTCGGCAAAAGCCATACGATAGCCCTCGGCTTCAAGTTCTTTCATATCGATATCAATGCTTCCGCCACCGTTGCCGCCCGTGTTACGAAGTACAACCATTCCGTTCTCGATTGCCCCAGTCCAACCTTGAGTTCCCGCACGATTATAATACCGATCATGCTGAGGAATATCCGAAGCGGTTTGATCCGGTGTTTGTTCGACGTCTGAGATACTTCCAGCACGGGTTGAACTCAGATACTGATCTTTTCCATCTCCACCCATGATATGCGTTCCACTTCCGCCGCCAATAAACGTATCATTGCCACCGAGTGAAGAGAATTGACCCGCTGTCTCATATTTATCATCACCAAAGAGTTGATTGCGAGAGAGGGGACCACTGCGCAATGTATCGTCACCGAGCATACCGGCTGCGAGGTTACGACCTTGAGAGAGTTTGATATCGTCATTAAAATCACTCCCCCAAACATAAAAATCCATCACACGATCTGGAACTGTATCTGGACGAAGACGCAAGATATGGGAAAGGTCGATCGTCACACCTTGAACTGAGCTCCCATCCGGTTTCACTTTCATTGCATCGATCACAATTGGAACACCATTTTTCAGTCCATCTTCCATGACCCATGTCTCTTTTGTTCCATCACGATTGGTAATTTCGAAGATAAGATGATTTCCCCAGACTTTCCCTTCGAGTTTTACCTGATCTTCGCCAAGTTTGAGCGCCAGCCGTGTTTGTGCAGGAGTTCCATGAAGAATGGTGCTTATGGTTCCAGCATAGGATTCACCGATATACGCTTCATGTTGAGCATTTGGTTCTTGGATATAATTGCCGTTCCATCCTGTATGCAAATCAGGAGAAGGCCGATACATATCATTGAGATCACCTTCAAGATCACTTCCCGAAAGACCGTGAAGCCCAGCAGCTTCGTATGTTGCAATATGAGCGGTAAGAAAAGCGCGAAGTTTTCCAGCCTTTGCCATATCTTCTTCGTTGAGCCATTCACCGCTTTCGCTCTCTAAATTGGAGAGAAGACGAAGGCCATCTTGCATGCGTCGTAAAATTTCAGCATCCGCAGCACGATCTTCTGGTGTTGGCTCTGTCGCATTGGCTTTCACTCCATGTGAATTCACTCGTGTCATCGTTTATCCTCGTGATGCGTCGCGTTCTGCAACCGCATCGTCAAATTCGCCCAATGCCCCTTCGGCATCTTCTCCCCATTCACCAAAGAAACTATCCACCTCAGCCGTCAGCTGTGCGTATGCCCCATCCCCATTGCCAATTTCAAATTCTTCTTTCAGTTCATCAGGCAATGTCTCTTCAGGAATCTGTTTTCTCTGATCATTCAGTTCTTTTGACCAGTTTATGTACGTCTCTCCCACCGTATTTTCGTTCCACCAGGAATCGTTTTGTTGATTGTCATATCCTTCCGGAAGATCCAAATCGACTCCATTGGCAAATGAGGCAGATCCAGAAACAATATGATAATAATCGTCCTGTACTGTGTAATCGACTGTATTCATTTCAGTATGCGTAGTACCACCTTCTACTTTCGTTTTAATCGCTTCATTGTCATGGCTCGAAGCGGTTTCAACTGGATTGTAAATGTAATTTACTCCACCATCGATATGAACGTAATTCTTGGGGTTCTTCCACGCCGATCTCCCATCACCTTGTTTGGTGGAAATAATCGTTTGATCCTTAGGTGCAGCTCCTTCGCGCCAGAAGAAGCTGACACTTTCAACGACCAAATCTCCTTCACCTTTCATGACGACCACATCGTGACCATTGCCACCTCGAACACTGGTTTTATAAGCAGGATCTGCTTTATCGAGCTTGGCTCGATCTTTCGGAACAAAGTTTTCAAGATGAGACGGCACGGCTTTATCTTTTCCATCGACAATAATCGTATTATTCGATGTCTGAGATCCTTCAATAACTCCTGAAAGACCGTAAATAAAAGGTCCATTGGTGATATTCAGAAGTGGAGAGTGAGGATCATTCCGCGGAGTATTTTTTGAAGAGATATAGGCATCATGATAAAGGGTGTTGTGATCATCGTTATAGTGAATCGGATACCAACCCTGATCACGAGCATTCGCAAATGACGTATATTCACTAAAAAGTTTGTTACTGGTACGCGGTTGATTGGCTTGATCGTGCCAATAATAACCGATATCTCCGACTTTCTTTCCCGAATCGGGTCTATCGACAAACAACTGAATATTTTCTACCCACGCTTCTGCAGCACGACGATCTTCTTTTGTTTCTCCCGTAACCGCTGGACCCTTCCCACCAAGACCAGTTTCAGTCATGTATTTATCATGTTTCACAGTATGTCGGCTCGTGCTCTTGATCTGCGAAAAATTAAAATCTCCTGCACTCAAACGATCTTCTCCACTGATAGAAAGTCCGACGTTTGATGCTGCAATATAACGTCGACCATTCGCAAGTTTAGCCGCAGCAGGATCGTCTGTTTTACTGGTTTCCACTCCTTCAACAGTCATGCGAAACGCAACAATTTCATCACCATCAAATCCACCGATGAATTCAAAGACATGATCCCACAGTTGGGTTCCATCTTTGGCTTTTTGCGAAGGAATAGAAGTTCCATCCACTTTGGTAATCGGAATCTGAATGTAATCATCAAGTTTTGCTGGAGTTTCCTGTTTTCCGTTGGCATCGAATTTATCGTAAAGTTCGAAATTACTATCTTTATTCAGTTCACGCTTCACCCAAACATATTCTGGAATTCTGATGTTAATTTGCGTTCCAAATTTGCTGGAATAGGTCGGCTGATGACCGTTGAGTTGTGTGCGAATTAAGGTTGCGTTTTTGTAGTCTTCATCAATGCTGTCAGCAGGAGTAGAAGCAGCTTTTCTGATGATTCCATTGCCATCAAAAATTTTTGCTTCGTATCCAAGATGGGAAACAGGAGAAGGAACCCGATTCCCTAAATGGTTAAAGAAAACTTTTGTTCCATCGTCTTTCACCACAATTCGAAATGAATCCTTCGCAAACGCGCGACCAATCCAGCTATCACCATTAATATCACGCATTTCTAATTTCTCGCGTTTCACAATATCATCTGTTTCACCATTGAGTTTCTGAGCCTTTGCAAGTTCTCGCTGGGCAAAATCGAGTTCTCGCTCAAGTCGTTCAATGAGTCTTTGAACTACAGATGCTTCTGATCCGGTCACTTCTCCACGAGCGAGACTTTGTTGTTTTGAAGTGATCTCTTTTTTAATGCGCTCGATGTGTTTTTCATATTTTTCAATCAGCACATCGAGTCGAGCGCGCGTTTTTGGATTGTTGACTAAAATATCGTCTACACGCGGAGTTCCAAAATCTGCCTCTTCAAGTGAAGCATCAAGCTCACTCGTCATTCCAGGCATAAAGCTCTCAATCGGACTTGAAGGGGAAGTAAGAGGATTTGACTGATTTTCCGTATCAACTTTGGAATAATGATCAACGATCTGCGAGGAAGAATGAGCGGTTTCGCTTTTGACAGACGTCTGCGAAGTTGTCGTTCGGTTCACTTTAAATTTGTCGCCCAAAATATTCATTTTTACTCCATTCGCTTGCGCGAAGTGAATTCGCGACTCGCTAACGTCAAGGGGAGATCCAACTCTCCCCTTGACCATCCCCATCGGGCTTCCAGCGCGAAGGTTCAAACATAGTAATGCAATATCTTTGCCAGCTTGAATGACTGTAACTCGTTGAAATAAAACAGCTTTATTTGAAGAGACTGCAATTTTGAGGAGATACAAGAGGAGATTTTGAGGGGATCAGTCACCACTTACGTTATTTTTTCTTCTTCCTTTTTCGCCGCAATTTTTGCCTCTTTTGCGGCAACAGCTACTTTCATTTTCGCTTGGCGATGTTCGATTTTGGCCAAGGCATAAAGACGGCGAAGTTCAGAGACATGTCGTTCGACCACCTGTTTTTCGGTGACACTCATATCGGGTCGTTCAAGAGAAAGTTTCGCATTGGCAATCAGCATTTTGATTTCTTCCACTTTTCCCGCATATCTACTCTCAATCACGCCTATCTCTTTTTCAAGTCCAGGATCGTGTTCCAAAAGTTTTTCAAGCTTTGGAACAGTTGGGAGTTGAAGGGGAGAAGGATGAAAACGTCCATCACCAACTCCCGGCATCATGGCGGTAATCGTTTGCGAAGTTCTCGCTTTATCTTGACGACGCTGGATCACTCTACCATCAAAGAAAGTCCCATTGATCATTTGCTTATAGCTATTGCCATCGACGCGACCATAACGACTTTCACCAAGCGTCTTGTTTTGAGCTTTCTCTTTCTTTTCAGGTTCTTCAGAAGGAGAAAAAAATGATGCGAGTAATTTATGCAAAAAGGAGACTTTTGTACTCATGACAGCGTCTCCTCATCCAGGCTTGCCAAGATCTGGTCGAGTTCAGAAATCTTTTGATCAATACTGGCACGGATATTCTGTGCGCGATCAGGAGTAAGATAACCCCCTTTATGCATCAGCTCGAAAAGCTCTCGCTTCGTTTCAAGACGAGTTTTTAAGGCTAAGGGATCAATCTCTGCTTCTTTTTCTCCAGGGGAGGAGAGAGGAGCGAGCTTTTTCTCGCTCTGAAGAGTTCGGATAATACTCAAAAAATCTGCTTCTTGGATCGATTTACTTCTCATCGGTCGACTCCTTCTTCTTGATAAGACTGCAAAATCTTTGCCAAAAATGAGAGAGGACTTTTGAAGCAGGTCATTCTGAGCACAGCGAAGAATATCGTGAGAAATCAACGTAATCCTTCACTTTGTTCAGGATGACAGCACGAAAAATGAGTATGAGCAAAGATGTGAAAAGAAAATTCTGGGGAGAGCAAACCTCAAATATGTTTCAACAGGAGAGCCTTGAGATGGGCTACTTGATCAAGAAGACGGTCAGGGAAAACATCTTTTTTCTTCTTTTTCAGTTTGGTGAGATGAAGAGCAATGCGATCGACCTCGCGAAGAATCTCTTCCGCTTTATTTTCAGAAGAGACGGTTCTGACTTCAGGTAATTTTCTTCGACGTTTCAAATAGCGCGCAATTAAGTCTGGCAAAAGTTCAAGATTTTCCTTTGTTTTTACAAGATACTCGCTCACTCCTTTTTTGGTAAGCTCCGCGGCTTTTCTCTCATTGCCTGAGCCGGCCATGACAAGGACGGGAGCTTTATGGCTCTTTTCAAAAAGCTCATCCAAGAATTGCTCTATGGGAACATCCCCGATTTTTGCGGAAGCAAAAATGAGATCATAGGCATTCGTCTGAAGCATGGTCATGGCATCTGAAAGATTGTCGACCGCATGAATAACAACAGGCGCCGCATATTGATCAAGCAGTTCCGTAAGAAGTTCTGCATGATGATCATTCTCTTCGAGAAGCAGAACATAATGAGGGCGATTTTTGCGAGTCTTTTGAGAAGACATCGGTTCCTTAGAGATTCAACATTCTCTTTAGATCTTGAGCACGGTCTGTTTTTTCCCACGTAAATTCCGGCTCATTTCGTCCAAAATGTCCACCTGAAGCTGTTTTACGGTAGATAGGACGCTTGAGATCAAGTGTTTTAATAATATCAGATGGCTTCAGAGGAAAAATTTCCCGCACCGCCGTCAACAGTTTATCGTGATCAACTTTTGTCGTTCCAAACCCATTGATCATGACTGACACCGGTTCTGGATAACCGATTGCGTATGCCACTTGAACTTCGCATCGATCAACGGCACCAGACGCCACAATATTCTTGGCAACGTAACGTAACATATAAGAAGCGCTACGATCGACTTTGGAAGGATCTTTTCCAGAAAATGCTCCTCCACCATGACTTCCTTGCCCACCGTATGTATCCACAATAATCTTTCGTCCCGTTAAACCACAATCAGCATGTGGACCACCCAAAACAAAACGTCCTGTGGGATTAATAAAATATCTCGTTTTTTGATCGAGCAGTTCTTTGGGAAGTACCGGATGAGCAATTTTTTCGATAATCGTCTGCTTGAGTTCATCATAACTGACATCGGGATTATGTTGAGTAGAGATGACTACGGTGTCGATATGCACGGGTTTGTGATTTTCATAACGAATGGTCACTTGAGATTTTCCATCTGGTCTGAGGAAAGGAATTTCTCCACTTTTGCGCGCTTCAGCTAAACGACGTGTTATACGGTGTGCTAAAACAATCGGCATCGGCATCAACTCTTCGGTTTCATGACAAGCATATCCAAACATAAGACCTTGATCACCTGCGCCTTGTTCTTGAAAAAGACCTTCTCCAATATTGACACCTTGGCCAATATCAGGAGATTGTCTTCCAAGACTGACAATAACCCCGCATGTTTCCCAATCAAATCCCATGGCATGATCACAATACCCAATATCTTTAATCGTTTGACGAACAACGTCGGGATAAACCACATTGGCAGTCGTCGTAATTTCACCCGCCAGCATTGCAAGTCCTGTGGTCACCAGCGTTTCGCAGGCAACGCGCGCATGAGGATCACTCGTCAAAAGAGCATCAAGAATACTATCTGAAATCTGATCTGCGACTTTATCTGGATGGCCTTCTGTAACCGATTCTGACGTAAAGAGATAATGATGTGTGCTCATGAAAACTCCTTTTTATGATAGCAATATTATGAAAAGAAGACGTTTTTATAGAAGAGGGCATGAGCCCTGTCAACGAAAGCTTTTAAGGGAGAGAAGCGCTTAATTCATCAAGTTCTTGGACGGTTTTCGGCATTTTCTTTGTTTCGAGGCGGAGAAGATGTTCAACTTCTTCCGCGCTCGAAAGAGACATTACTTTTCCAAAAAGTTTTTCAGCATTTTCGCTGGAAAGAGATCGAACAATCTTCTTTGCGCGCGGGATAGAGACTGAATTCATGGAAAGAGAATCAAATTTTAAACCCGCTAAAATACCAATCATCAAAGGATCGGCAGCAACTTCACCACAGACAGAAACCGGGATTCCTCTCCGTTCTCCCGCAGCGACAACAAATTGTAAAAGACGAAAAAGAAAAGGATGATAAGGAGTAAAAAGATGACTCACCAGTTCATTCGTACGATCAATCGCAAGACTATATTGAAGTAGATCGTTCGTTCCGATCGAAAAAAAATCGACTTCTTTTGCCAACTGATCTGCCATGATTGCAGCCGATGGAATTTCAATCATAATGCCCAGAGGAATTTTCTCTGCAAATGGAATTTTTTTTCGCTTCAAATCTTTTTGGACCTCTTGCAATATTTTTTTCACTTGGCGAATTTCTTCCACATGCGACACCAGTGGAATCAAAATACGGAGGTTCCCAATGGTGCTCGCTCGTAAAAGAGCTTTCAATTGAGTTTTAAAAAGTGTTTTTTCCCTGAGACAAAGTCGAATCGCACGAAGTCCTAACGCTGGATTTTGTTCTTCTTCGTGATCCTGAATTAAACCGAGTTTATCGGCCCCCAAATCAAGAGTGCGAATGGTTACAGGACGAGGGTGAAATCGTTTTAAGACTTCCATATAGTTCTCAATTTGTTCTTCTTCAGAAGGTTCATGTAAACGATTGAGAAAAAGGAATTCGGTACGATAAAGTCCAATGCCCTCAGCGCCATGTTGAATCGCTGATGTCACTTCGCTTACAAACTCAATATTGGCCTCGAGGCGAATATGCACTCCATCTTTCGTAACGGTGGGGAGATGAATATCTTGCATAAGGAGTTGTTCAAGCGCTTCATATTTTCGTTGAATCATTTTGTATTGTTGAAGTTCTTTCTTCGCAGGAGAAGCAATAACCAGACCTTTCATTCCATCGAGCACAATGGTTTCCCCATCCCTTATCATATCGAGCGCGTTCGAAACTCCGAGAATGGCCGGAATTTCAAGCGTACGGGAAATGATCGCCGTATGCGAAGCTTCTCCTCCGGACTCGGTCACAAAACCAAGCACGTGTTCGCGCGGAATCATCACCACTTCTGCGGGAGCAATATCGTGAGCAATAAGAATAAGTGGTCCTTCTGGAAGAGAGGAAAAAGCAATGTCCTCATTTCCAATAAGATGAGAGATGACTCGGTAGCCAGTTTGTTCAATATCCTGTTGTCGATCACGAAAAAAATCATCTTGAACTGATAAAAAAGAAAGTTTCAGTTGAGCAATAATTTTCTCAAGAGCCCATTCTGCATTAATCTTTGTTTCTTGAATCAAATCAATTGTTCCCGCCACGAAAAGATCATCTTTCAGAAAGAGACGATGAGATTCAATAATGCCGATCTGTTCATGTCCTTGAATGCGACACAATTTTGCTTGGATACTCGAAAGTTGTGAGCGCGTTTTTTGAAGCGCTTGACGAAAACGTTTAATTTCCTGCACGATATGTTTATCTTGAATCCAATAGTGGGGAATAATAAAACCGCGACGCGCAAGACGATGAGCTTTGCCGATAGCAATCCCTGGAGCCATTGCATGAGAATGAAATCGACGCTGTTTCGTCATGCTTCTTCTCCAAACTTGTCGTTAATTAACTTCCCAAGCGCTTCAAGCGCTTCATGCGCATCCTCTCCCTCAGCAGCCACAATAATAGAAGTTCCTTTTGCCGCAGCTAACATCAAAACACCCATAATACTTTTTCCATTTACGGAAATAGAATCCTTGATGACGGTAATATGAGCCTTGAATCGATTTGCGATCTTCACAAAAGCAGCGGCAGCGCGGGCATGCAGTCCAAGCATGTTTTGGATCTCAAACTTCCTCGAAATGGTTTGTATTTTGTTACTCATAGCTACTGATGTCGCCCTCAAGAACATCGCTCGCAACCACAATATTGCGACGTCCATATTGTTTTAAAAAATGCGCTACCTTCTCAAAAGGAGGAAAATCCGTTTTCATACTCGCAAGCTTAATGAGCATCGGAAGATTGACGCCTGAAATCATTTCAACCTTATTTTCAGATAAAAGAGAGGTGCAAGCATTTGAAGGAGTTCCTCCAAACATATCCGTTAAAATGAGAGTGCCATCTTCATGGGGCACCTGATGAATCGCTTTTTCCACCTGTTTGCGAATAGAAGAGGGAGACAGGTCAGGAGTCACGGAAACCGCAGCAAGATGAAGAGCGTCAGGTATAATGCGCTTGGCGGCTTGCACCATTTCAAGTCCGATATTGCCATGTGTCACCACAATGATTCCAATCATTCGAGGAGCTCCAAAATTCTTCTTGTTCGTTCAGTTTCATCTCCAGTCGCAATAATTTCACGAGAAAGTTTTTCCTGAAATTCACGCGCTGAATGATAGCCGCCAAGTTTCAATAAATGATTTCGCACAGCAACTTCAATAATTGCCGACATATTCCTTCCAGGGCGCACTGGTATTTGAATCAGCGGCAAATTGACATCAAGCAACGTATATCGCTGTTCCTCAATGCCAAGACGATCATATTCTGCTTCCGGATCCCATTCGGTCAGTTCTACCACCATCTCAATTAATTTACGATCACGAACTGCGGAAATTCCAAAAAGCTCTTTGATGCTAATAATTCCGAGACCACGAATCTCCATATGATATTTAATAATGTCAGATCCCACTCCAAAAAGAGTAGAGGGAGGTTTCTTTTTTATATTGATAATATCATCAGCCACAAGTCGATGACCGCGCAAAATCAAATCGAGAGCGCATTCACTTTTTCCAACACCACTTTTACCAATAAGAAGCGTCCCCACACCGAAAATATCAAGCAAAACACCATGAATTGTCGTTGTCGCTGAAAGACTTTCATCGAGAAATTTGGAAACACGATTGACAAAAGTAGAGGTCAAAAGCTTTGTCGACAAAAGAGGAATATCATTTTTATGACACATTTCGACCAGAGGTTTAGGGGGTTCATTCTCACACGTAATAACAATACATGCTAAATCTCGGGAAGTGATTTTTTGCGAAATGTCCTTGAGCTTTTTTTGCGCTAAACTTTGCAAATACTGCATTTCTGGTTTTCCCAAGACTTGGATGCGTCCCGAGTGAAGATTCGATGTCTCACCAAAAAGAGCCAAGCCTGGTTTTTGAATGTGAGGAATCGTAATACGTTTCCCCAAGCCTGACTTCCCGGCCAGCAATTTTAAATACAACTTATGTTTTGAATCCTTGAGAAGGGAGATGACGGGAATACTGAACATGAAATCCTTTCATTTATTCGCCTTTATGTTGTTTTATGCGATCACGATCCCTTTTTACTTGGGTTAAAAGTTTTCGTATCGCATCGTCGATCGAAGGATACATATCATCGCTTTTTCCAATGCCAACATACGTGTGTCCATTTGCACTTAAGGTAATTTCAGCAATCTGCTCATGACGTTCGATATGAAACATCACATGAGCAGAGACCGGCTTTACGAGATACTTTTTCAATTTTTCCATTTTTTCAATCGTATGGTTGCGAAGCGCATCCGTCGAATGAATATTACGAAATGTAAATATCGTTTCCATATATTTTCCTCTCTTACACAGAACGTCGTCGACGTCGTGACGATGGAAGTACTCCCATCATCTCACGATATTTTGCAACTGTCCGCCGAGCGATGTCGATATTAAATTTCTTCAGTTGATCTGCAATGTCTTGATCCGAATAAGGTTTTAAAACATTTTCTTCATCAATAATTTTTTGAATTCGCGATTTCACAGCTTCAGAAGCAATGCCTGCGCCTTCAAATTGTTGAACTCCGCTATTAAAAAAGTATTTGAGCTCAAAAATGCCACGGGGAGTATGCATATACTTATTGGTGGTCACTCGACTAATCGTTGATTCATGCATCTCCACATCCTCAGCCACATCCTTCAGCACCAAAGGCCGTAACGCATTCACACCTTCATCAAAAAACTTACGTTGAAACTTCACAATACTTTTTGAAACGCGATAAAGTGTTCGCTGTCGTTGATGAATAGATTTGATAAGCCACATCGCAGCGCGAAGACGTTCTTGAATATATTCTTTCGTTTGCCCCGCAACATTGGTCCCCTTCATCAGGGAACGGCGATAGAGTGGACTAATTTGAAGACGAGGAAGGCCGTCTTCATTGAGCGCGATAAAATAATCGTCGCCTACTTTTGTGACGTAAACATCAGGCGTGATATATTGTGGCGCTTCTGAATTATAAGGACGACCGGGTTTTGGTTCGAGTTCAGAAATAATATGGGCAAGATGCTGAACTTGTTCAATTGAAAATCCGGTTAATTTGGAAATTTTTGGATAATCGTGTCGTTCTAAAAGAGAAAGGTGTTCTCGAATAAGCAGAGCAAGAGGTTCTGCATCTTCTCCCAAATGAGCTATTTGTAAAAGAAGACATTCTGTAAGATCACGCGCTGCGACGCCAAGCGGATCAAAGCTCTGCACTCTCTGAAGAAGTTTTTCAACCATCTCAAAAGGAAAAGAAAGTTTTTTCGCAATCTCTTCTGTAGATGCTGTGAGATATCCATCATCTGTAATATTGCCAATAATAAGCGATCCCATTTGTTTTTCATCATCTGTAAAAGATCCCAGATGTAACTGCCAGAGAAGATGATCTTGAAGGGTTTCTGATTGACGAACAACATTTTCATAGGTGGGCGTTTCATCGCTTCCATTGACTTCCCGTTCTCCTGAATATCCCGGAGAATTATAACTTCCCACATAGTTTTCCCAATCAAAATTATCCGGCTCTTTCATCGGGCCATCTTTAGTACCGACTTCATCCATTTCATGCTCGTGCCCACGATCTTCATTTTTTGCTTGTTCGTGAAGCTCCGCGTTTGATTCTTGCTCCGTTTTTTCTTCAACTTCAGAAGCTTCTTCAAGACACGGATTTTCTACCATTTCATTTTGAATAAGATCGGCGAGTTCAATTCTTGAAAGCTGAAGGAGTTTTATCGCTTGTTGAAGCTGTGGAGTAACAACGAGCTGTTGGGAAAGTCGAACACTTTGCTTGATCTCTAATGCCATGCTAAGATCATAAGTATCTTGAGATAAAAAGTCAACGAAAGAGAGAGCTAACTATTTGATTTTTGAGCCTTTACGGGGGTAGGGGGGCTTTTCAGCTCTAAGTTTTTTTCTTCTTTTTGTTGAGACCATTCACGTCGCCTCGAATACCCAATGGCTGCTTGAATAAAATGAGAAAAAAGAGGATGAGGTGTCTGAGGTCGCGATTTGAATTCAGGATGAAATTGGCATCCGACAAACCAGGGGTGATCTTCAATTTCAATAATTTCAACAAGCCCTGCAGGTTCTGAAACTCCTGCGATGATCATGCCCTGTTCTTTCAATGCACTTTTATAAGCATTATTAAATTCATATCGATGACGATGACGCTCTTCAATGTGTTTTTCGCCATATGCTGCAATTGATGTGGTTCCTTTCTCAAGCGTACAAGGATAAGAACCGAGGCGCATCGTTGCCCCTTTATTATGGACCGCTTTTTGTTCTTCCATCAAACTAATCACAGGGTCCGGAGTATTGGCATCAAACTCAAGACTATTTGCATGGGAAAGACCACAAACATGACGCGCGAATTCAATAACAGCGAGCTGCATCCCAAGACAAATACCGTAAAAAGGAATTTTTTTCTCACGCGCGTATTGAATCGCGCGAATCTTTCCTAGAATTCCTCGTTCGCCAAAACCACCGGGAACTAAAATAGCATCGACATCTTGAAGCAATGTCTCAAGAGATGAAGCGGTGTTTTCAAGCGTTCCTGCATCGATAAAGTGAAGTTTCACCGTAGCCGCGTTTGCAATGCCACCATGCTTGAGAGCTTCATTTAAACTTTTATAGGAATCTGTCATATCGATATACTTTCCGACAATTCCAATCGTGACTTCAGAAGTAGGATTTCGAATCTTGCGACCAAGATCTTCCCACGAACGCAAATTGGGAGCTTTTGTCCATATCCCTAAAAGTTCGACAATTTTTTCATCAAGTCCTTCGCGGTGATAAACAAGAGGGACGTCATAAATATTTTCCACATCCAGAGCTGTCTTCACACAATCAGCAGGTAAGTTACAAAAGAGAGCAATTTTTTGTTTTACTTCCTTTGGAAGAGGTTCATGAGAGCGACACAATAAAATATCGGGTTGAATACCGATCTCACGAAGCTTTTGAACACTGTGTTGTGTCGGTTTTGTTTTTAATTCACCAGAAGCTTCAATAAAAGGAACAAGCGTCAGGTGAACATAGAGAGCATTCTCTCGGCCAACGTCAGCGCGAAACTGACGAATCGCTTCTAAAAAGGGGAGGCTTTCGATATCACCAACGGTTCCTCCAATTTCAACCAAAACAAGGTCGACATCACTTGCCGCCTTCATAATAGAGGCTTTAATCTCATCGGTAATATGGGGAATCACTTGAACCGTACGGCCTAAATAATCCCCGCGCCGTTCTTTGCGAATGACAGAATCATAAATTTTTCCGGTCGTAAAATTGGAAAGGTGGGTCGTGCGAACAGTGGTAAAACGTTCATAATGTCCCAAATCCAAATCTGTCTCTGCTCCATCGTCAGTAACAAAAACTTCTCCATGCTGAAACGGATTCATCGTTCCTGGATCGACATTAATATAAGGATCAAATTTCTGAAGGCTAATTGTCAGTCCGCGACTTTCGAGAAGGGCACCAATAGAAGCTGAAGCGATACCTTTTCCAAGACCTGAAACAACACCACCTGTAATAAAAATAAATTTTGTCTTCTTTGGCATGGCTGGAAGAGAAGTATAAAGATCGAGTTTGTGAGTGTCAATGAAGAAAGATTATCGTTTTGAATACTGTGGTCGACGACGAGCTTTACGACAACCAACTTTTCGACGTTCTTTTTCGCGCGCATCACGCGTGAGAAATCCAGCGGTCTTTAAAGGTTTGCGAAGATCGAGATTCATTTTTAAAAGAGCACGTGAAATGCCGTGGCGCACAGCACCGGCTTGACCGGAAAGTCCACCACCACACACATTCACATTCACATTAAATTTTCCGGCGGTTCCTGTTTCTTCGAAAGGCTGTCTCACCAACATTTGAAGTGTTGCACGTCCAAAATAAGTTGAAAGAGGCCGCTCATTAATCACCATCGTTCCATCACCAGAACTCAAACGAACACGTGCGATCGAATTTTTGCGCTTTCCCGTTGCAAGAAATTCTATACGTTTTTTATCTTTCGTTCCTTTTTGCGATGTTGGAATAATTTGCGCCATGAGAATCCTTTATAAGGTAACTTTTTCGAATTTTTGTGCTTGATGCGGATGAGTTTCGCCTGGATAGACTTTTAACTTTGTCAGTATTTTGCGAGAAAGAAAATTTTTCGGAAGCATACCCCAAACAGTATCAAGCACGAGTTTTTCAGAATCTTTTTGAAGACGTTCGCGAGCTGTTTGTTCCTTCATACCACCGGGATAACCTGTATGATGATAATAAATTTTTGTATCAAGTTTTTTTCCTGTAAACCGAACTTTGTTAGCATTCATGGCAATAACAAAATGACCTGTATCAGCATTCGGACTAAAACGAGGATTATCTTTGCCGCGTAAAAGTTTAGCAATTTTGGATGCTGCGCGACCTAAAACTTGGCCGTCAAGATCTACCAGAATCCACGTGCGTTCAACAGTGAGAGCTGTACCTAAAAAGCTTTTTTGGGGTCTTGGCATAGAAAAAACCTACTCCTCATTCATAAAAAAGTTGCTGGAACCTAGTATAAAAAAGAGAGGGAAGTCAAGCTCTTTGGAAGGCTTTTTTCTTCATCTTTTGAAGGGTTTCGACTAATTTCTCCTTTAGGTATTCGGCTTCCTTTTCTGTCGATTCCCGAGAAAAGCTTATACGTAGGGTTCCAGAAGCCTGTGAGGGAGAATGCCCTAAAGCCACAAGCACACGCGAAGGCTCAAGAGATCCAGTACTACAAGCAGATCCGGTAGAAACACAAATACCATGTTCACTGAGCATGAGGACAAGAGCTTCTGCTTCTCTTCCCGAAAACGTCATGCTCGATGTGTTTGGAACGCGCTTTTCTTCCCCACCATTGATCAGAACATCGGAAATATCTTTTTTAATTTGGGATTCGAAATGATCACGCAAGCGACGAACACGATCCATCTGTGAAAGATGTGACAAAGCGAGCTCCGCTGCTTTTGAAAAACCGATAATCGATGCTACATTTTCAGTTCCAGCTCTACGCCCCATTTCTTGGGTTCCTCCAGAAAAAAGAGGAGTAAACTTTGTTCCCCGACGAACATACAGAGCGCCAACACCCTTTGGTCCATGGATCTTATGAGCGGAAAGCGAAAGCGAGGTCAGAGGAAGTGAGGAGACATCGAGAGGAATTTTTCCCGCTGTTTGAACGCCATCCACATGCAAAGGAATGTGATGCTGTTCACAGAGCGGAGCAATGGTTTCGATAGGGAAAAGAACTCCCGTCTCATTATTCGCCCACATTATAGATACTAAAGCGACTTGAGCTGTAAGAGATGCTTTGAAGGCTTCAAGATTGAGAGCGCCAGATTTCTTAACCGGAATAAGAATGAGTTCATATCCTTTTTGTTGCAGCTCATGACACACACCATACACAGAAGAATGTTCCACGGCAGAGATCACAATACGTTTTTTATGTGGATTCAAATGAAGCGCTGAATGAACCGCCGTGAAATTACTTTCGGATCCAGAACTTGTAAAAAGAATTTCGCTTGGACGACGCGCACCAATAAGTTGCGCAACCTGTGCTCGAGCTTTTTCAATATGGGAGACAATCTGATGACCAAAGGAATAGAGACTGGAAGGGTTTCCCCACATCTCCGTATAAAAGGGGAGCATCGCTTCGATTACTTGAGGATCTGGACGAGTCGTTGCATTGTTGTCAAAATAAATGACCATAGACAAGTGACCATAGACCATGGACTAAAGTCGAAGGTCAATCTTGAAAAAGTCTCTCGGAGGCGCTGTCTCACTACGGCAAAAATCCTCAGACGCCAGATTTTTGCCTGCGCTTCAGCCTACTGGATATTGAGGCTTCGCTTCCAGTGTCTGAAGACGCCGCTCGACAATCGCCTCCTGCGGACTTTTTCAATATATTGTTACACGCGACGTGCATGAGCCGGAAGATCATCAGCGCGCTGGACTTGAGCGAGAAAAATATCGATCATCGATTGGGTATATCCCAAAACTTTTGGAATATATTCTTGTGTTTCGCGATAAGGAGGAACTTTATTGCCATTTTTTTTAACGGCCCCTTCGCCAGCGTTATAAGCAGCAAGGGTGAGTTCAATATCTCCCTTAAATTCATCCATCAACCACCGAAGATAGCGAGTTCCCGCATCAATATTTTGTTCAGGATCAAAACTATTTTTCACTCCAAAACGTTCAGCAGTTTTTGGCATTAACTGCATCAGGCCTTGAGCCCCCGATGGCGAAACCGCTTTCGTTTGACAGTTCGATTCTTGCAACATCACTCCGCAAATAAGTTCCACTGGGACATTATGTTTTCGAGCCGCCTCTTGAATCAAGGGAGCATGGCGAGCAAGACGACGGGCTTGCGCTGTCGAAATTTCTCGTGGGCGAGCCAGACGTGGATGTTCCGCATCTCGCTCCCGAGAGGTATTTACCTTTAAAGGTTCTTTTTTTTCAGCCTCGGAAGAGAGTTTCTCGAGAAAAACACGGCCAGATCGATCGTGTTCACGACGATATTCAACATACTTATTAAAGCGATTTGTAAGCGTTTTTCCGTTAATGGGTTGATTTTGCATATACTTATCCAAGTTTATTATCGGATGAAGAGAGTCTCAAAGTTGCTTCCGTGGTCATATTATCAGGAAAAAGAGGGGATTCCAAATCGTGCTTCGTGGTATCGAGCTAATGCTAAAAGAGGGAAATAATGGCGATATCCATGATATCGAATATAAAAATGTCCCGGGAACCCAGTGCCGGTATACTCTTTTTCATCCCACATCCCCTCTGCATTGCGATTTTTCAGCAAATATTCAACCCCCCGTTCCACTTCTGGAGATGCTTCTTCTCCAGCGGAAATGAGCCCCATCACGGCCCAAGATGTTTGAGAAGGGACACTCTTTGTAAGAGGAACATACGTTTTCTGAACATAACTTTCGGGGGATTCGCTAAAACCACCATCAGCATGTTGAATGGATTTCAGCCAATCCGCTCCGCGTCGAAGCAGGGGAGAGAGACTCCTTTTTCGAAGCGCAGAAATGCCCGTAAGCACAGCCCAAGTTCCATAAATATAATTGATCCCCCAACGACCAAACCAACCTCCAAAATCTTCTTGCGTTCGCACCAGGTATTGAATGGCGCGATGAACTGGATCATCTGAAACCGACATCCCTTCTGTAGCAAGGAGCTCAATCATTCTCCCCGTAATGTCAGGACTTGAAGGGTCGAGACACGCCCCATGATCAGAGAAAGGAATTTTATTCACCAGCTCTTGGTTATTATTTTTATCAAACGCACCCCAGCCACCATCATCATTTTGCATCGCAAGCATCCAGGTTAAAGCACGATCGATTGCCGGTTTCACTTCTTTCTCAGGAAGTTTTACTTTTTTTAAAACATGGACCACTTGAATTGTATCATCCACGTCAGGAAAATAAGTATTTTCAAATTCAAACGACCAACCACCCGGTTCAACATGTGGACATTTTATCGACCAATCTCCATGCATATATGTGATCTGTTTTTTCAAAAGCCACCGACTGGCGTGAAGAAGAGCAGGGTGATCTTTAGGAAGACCTGCTTCCGCAAGCGCAACACACGCCCAAGGCGTGTCCCAAACAGGAGAGATACAACATTGCTGATGAATTTTTGAACCGCGCTCTTCAGATGCATCGTGTTTCGGATCAATTCCTCGCACACGAAGAAGTGAAGGAGGAGTCACACCATCATCCTTAATTTCAGCCGGAAGACGAGGAAGATCTAATGTCGCATAACGTTGTTGGAACATCTTCAACGCTTCTAAAGCTTTTTTCATTTCAGGACTGTCGTGAGAAGGCTCAAGTGATTTCAGTCCAATGGCCGCATACGCAAGCGCTGGATAGATATCTTCAACTTGCTCGAGATGATCTTGAATCCACTTTTTTGCTTTTTCGAAAGCAAGTTGACGCATCGGCTTAAAAGGAATTTTGGAAGCAGCCTTCATCGAACGATCAAGATGAATAAAAATTGCATCCCATGAGATCAAACCATTTAAAGATTTAAAACCGTAACGACGTTTTTTTGGTGGATGACAAAAGAGTTCTTCGAGATCGATCGATATTTTTTGAACAGGCCTTTTTGAAAGCACAATCAAGAGAGGAACAATCGAAGCTCGCGCCCAACTCGAAAATTCGTAAATATTCAGCGGAAACCATTCTGGCAATAACATTACTTCTACAGGCATTTTTGGACATGCGCTCCAAGGGACGATACCAAAAAGAGCGAGATGAATACGCGTAAAAATGCGAGCTTTTTCAATTCCTCCGTGCCGCAGAATAAAATCGCGCGCCTTAAGCATAGGAGGAGCCACAGGATCATCGCCCGCAAGTTTCAATGCAAAATAACATTCGATAGTGACGGAGAGATCTGCGGGACCTTGATAATAGAGCGACCAGGTTCCATCATCGCGCTGAACGTCACGAAGACGATGGGCAATGCCGTGAAGAATATCAGCATCGATCTTTTCCAAAAAGTGCATGAGAAAAATAAATTCAGCGCCAATGCTTTCATTGGCTTCAAGCGCAAACCACCAATATCCATCAGTACGTTGCAGCTTTAAGAGAACATTCGTGGCTTGAGAAAGAGCATGGAAGAGATCAGGAGAATGTTGTCGCTGTCCTCTCAAAAGAGGCTGAGGAAGAGTAATGTCAGATTGGAGGGTATCAGAGGAAGTCATATAATGAAGGAGAGTTACTATATGAGAGACTGAAGAGATTCAAGTGAGAAACCAATATAACGTCGTATAAGATATATTATGTAAATTGTTTACGACAGATTCTCGAAACCAACTTTTCAACCTCTTTTATGCCGATTTTGGCTTTCCCTTCTCGTGACAGAGAACATCCTCTGTCACGTTTCCATAAGGTTCCTATTACGACCGAGACAAAAAAGAAACAGCCACTATCTCGTTGATTTGTAAAAACAACTCTTGTACGGATCGAACAAATTTTAAGGAGGAAGTGCCATGAATAAAATATATCAATTTAAAATATCGCTCAATTATTCGGCCCCATTCATCTGGAGACGAGTTCATGTTCCCTCTTCATTTACCTTTGATAATCTCCACCGCGTGATTCAGGTCCTGTTCAATTGGGATGAATCTCATCTGCACGAATTCAATGCGGGCAAGGCTTTTCGGGGAGAAAAAATAAGTGGACGCACTCCGCTCGTGAGTTATTTTGAGAGTCCCAAACAAAAAGCGAATTACACTTACGATTTTGGTGACAGCTGGGAACATGACATCCTCTTTGAACAATGGATTGAAACCACTACTGCACTGACACATCCTCTGTGCGTAGCAGGTGCAAATAATGCTCCTCCGGAAGACTGCGGAGGCATCCCGGGTTACTATTCCATGCTGGAGATTGTTCAGGATAAAAATCATCCGGATCATGAGAGTCTCAAAGAATGGCTGGGCGAAGACTTCGACCCAACTTTTTTTGATATGGGAACCCTTAATACACAACTCAAAAAAATCAGAGGAAAGAAAAGAAAAACGGACTCATGAAAAAAAAGAAAAAGAAACCCAAACAGCTCATCAAGAGAGTTGCTGCAAATCGTCTCTTTGAACGTGTGGTTGCTATTCTGGAAGAAGCCAGGGTCAAGGTTGTCCGATCGGAGTACGGCGAGCGAATCATCAGCAACCTGTCCGGTCGTTTGAGTGAACGCTATGGCCAAGGTTTTTCAACGACGAATCTGAGGACTTTGAGCATCTTGTCATTAATAGGAAGCATCGGTCGTTTGTCCCAGTACGCAAAAATGATTTCACATTTCATCCGAAGCCCTGCATCTCGCCTTCAGAAAAGAATTTTGCCAGTTCTTCTCTGAAGGTAGAATCATATTGAATCGAAACGGCACCGTATATTCAGGACCTTTCTCAGTAATTCGCCAGATTCAATCTGGCGTTTCTAATTCTCCCCAAGCCTTGTGGAGTTTTCGTCGGCATATTTACTCATCTAAAATTTTTCGCCCCTTTTCCGTCAGCCGGTATTTTTGCAGACGGCTGTTGGGCTTATCGGGAATGGTCCTTTCAAGCAGTTCCATCTCCAATAACGGTTTGATAAATTGGTCACGGAATTTAGTCCGATCCTTCCGACCGATGGCGTTTATCAGCTCCAACAAGGTCTTTTCCTCATGGCATAATTCAAGAATTTTGACTTGATCCTGACTTAGTGCCGACTTAGTGCCCACTTGGTGCCCACTTGGTGCCTTGGTTTTCGGGCCGATCTGTGCCCAGAACGTGACGATCAAATATCCTTGCCGCTCTTCGAAGGTTGGCGGCTTAATCCCATACCGTTTGCATTCAGCAAATACTCGATTCGTTCCACGTCCCCAGATTTCAACGGCTCCAGTTCGATGAAAAGTATTGGCAATGAAGGGGTTTCTTAACTCAGAAAGATGCGGTCCTGAAAGTTGATCTACAGTGACACCTTTTGGAAGAGTTCCTGAGCTTCTGATCTCGACTCGGTTATCAAAAACAACAATGGCAACGTGCCCCATGTAGTTGGAGTAGTCTCGATGCATGACGGCATTGAGAAGCACTTCACGTAGGGCATTGGCTGGAACAGCAAGTCTGTCTTCTCGAAAAATTTTTCCTTCGGGAAACTTAGCTCCAAGAGGGAGTGTCCTATCCAGAAATGCCATGCCTTCGCGCATCATCGCAAAAGCGTTCATATGTTCCTGTTTGTTGTCGATAATTTCGCCGGTAATTTCTGTTCCGCGAAATCGGCCCATCTTCAGATGGCACTGGGGATAATGAGTCAGAAAATTTGTGCCATACAAAACTTGCGCGGCATTGGTGAGCACGCCCTTCACGCGTAGGCCCAGTCGATCCAAGATATCACCAATATTTCGGCTCGTCCCGGCGGAGATACGCCGTTGTTCTATAGCGGCTTCTCTCGTGCGTAAAATTTCTTCATGGTCGAGTTCCTTGAGTGTTACGTCCTCGGCAAGTTCATTTTCCCACCGGCGTTTGGCATGGGCTCGCTGAAACAAAAGAGACTCGTAACGATTTTGGGACATTTTGCGCGTGGTATTGCCAACGCGCTCAAAAGCACGACCATCAAAAGTATAAGGAACAGGATCAAAATTTTCTTTCGCAACAAGCACAATGACTTCGAGTCCTCGAGCAATCTTGATGCGTTCAATTTCTACCGGAGCCGGAGGTTCAAAACGGTTCAGCGCCGCCGTGATCTCATGGATCGTTTGCTCTGAAACCTGCTGTCCTTCAATGACACCTTTACGATTCACTCCCAATAGGACCATGCCGCCTTTACCGTTTAAAAACGCACAGAGAGTTTGCAGACCTTCTTTCAGTTCACCTGTCGACTTTTTAAACTCAAGTCTTGGTCCTTCATTTCTCTTGATAAGTTGGGCAAGCTCTTTGGTGTTTTTAGGCACATTTAAAGCCAAATTCAGAGTCGGTGTTTTTTTCTTTTTTGTTTTCTTCATCAATTTCTCAATTCGGTTTAATCAACCACACCTTATGAATAAATCTAATTCTCTTCCCTCCCGAACACAAATCTACTCAACATGCAAATCAAGAAAACCGGAGGATATCATTGCACACCTCTCAAAGAACTTTGCGATAAGAAAAATGTAACGTTGCTCCTCGAACTTTTGATTGTGATTTTCTGAAATCGTGTTAAAAGGTGTCTCAATCAGGATTAGCTGGAAGAGAGTATCTTATGTCAACGTCGCGATAGGTTCATTATTGTCGCCCGATCATAGGAGATATTATGTTAACAATATCCTATTGGTACTGTTCTATTGGTTCTGCACAGTGGGCTCCACAAAACCTCCTCACATCTTGAATCATAATCCTAGCAATTTCTGTTTTTGCGTCGAGAAAGGCTTCCACTTTATCTGGGGATGGAGAATCGCATTCAGATCCATATAATTGCTTTCCATTTTTTCCATTCCAAACAAGCATGGCGATAGCTCCGCGTGGTATAGATGTACCAAAATCCACTCGTCGCACTCCATCTTTTTCTTCCGTTGCGGATGGAAGGACGTGTAAAGCTCTGAGAGAACGCAAGACAAGTGCATGCTCAACGCTGCTTGTCTTACCAAGATTTGTAATTGCAAATCCGACAACAAAACATGCATGTGTAGGTTTATGGGCTGATGGTGTTAGAGAAGTGGCCTCACTTTTTAGGACAGGAAATGGGTCTGTCATAAGTGATGCCCTGCGGTTTTAGCCTAGGCTGCACAATGCAGTTTCGGTAGG